>CAYSWF010000032.1:7814-9043 GCA_964434765.1 uncultured Candidatus Saccharibacteria bacterium | reverse complement strand
GGAAGTTGAAGGCGCCGGTGTCTTCTTCGTTACTCTGGAGAACGAAGATGTCATTGGTGAAAGCGGTGTTCTCGGCCAGGATGTCGATGATGTCGGCGTTGCCGGCGGCGTCAATGTTGAGAGCCAGGCCAGCGGCGTTCTGATCGATGAAGATGGCGTCAATGGCGGCGTCTTGCTTGACGCGCAGACCTCTAGCACCAGTAGCAGCGGTGTTGTCGTTGTCGATGTTAACCAGGTAGCGCTCGGTGGTGTCAGAGCTGTTGGAAACCACGTTAATGCCGGTGCCGGTGGTAAGAGCGTCTAAGTCAGGCAGGTCAATGGCGCGGCCAGTAGTTAGAACCGTGCCCTGGATGTTGAGGATGTCGGCGGTTGTTGCTTCACTGTCGATGTCAATGCTTAAGCCGTTGCCATTCTGATCCAGAAGCATGGCAGTGGCGGTGGAGTCTTGTTTGAGACGCAGGAGGACGGCGCCAGTGGCAGCAGTATTGTCATTGTCGACATTAACCAGGTAGCGCTCGGTGGTGTCAGAGGAGTTGGATACGATGTTGAGACCAGTACCGGTGGTGAGAGCGTCGAGGTCAGCTAAGTCGATAGCGCGGCCAGTGGTTAAGACGGTGCCTAGTATATCAATGATGTCAGCGGTGGTCTGTTCCCCATCAATCTGGAAGGCTATTTGGTCTGCGTCATCGGCGTCTACTAACAGGCCGGTGACGCCATCGGTGGAGCCAATTTCCACTTCCAAGTGGGCAGCGGGGCTTGATTGCCCAACACCCATATACCCAGAAGAGTCAACGGCAACAAGAACAGTGCCACCATTGTTTCTAAATTCAGCAATATTGACCGATTGGTTGTCGTCACCTCTAACAATCAACTGTTGGGTGTCAGAGGAACCATTGATGACAATGGCGCCAGTCGCGGTGTCGCCTGTGTTCAGTAGGTAAACGTCTTCAATTTCTGTGGCATTTATACAATCGGTGCAGGATAGGTCTCCAGCCGTGAGATCCGTGGAGCTTTTCCAGACAGGAGGCTTACTGCTACCTTGAGCGGTTAGAATCTGGTTAGCGCTGCCAGTAGAGCCGTTTGTGTCTTTTAATTTGCCCAGCAACTGTAAGGTTGCTCCCTTGTGGACAATGACGTTTTTGTCATAATCCACCCGGAAGACGTCCGTGCCGTTGTCCTGCACTTTAAAGTACGTGCCATCCTCGCGGAGGTCCACATAGAGGTATTTG
>CAYSWF010000032.1:2480-7804 GCA_964434765.1 uncultured Candidatus Saccharibacteria bacterium | reverse complement strand
AAAGGAAAGCGGCTCATCGTCGATTGTCACATACCGTTTTTCGCCTGGTTGCTGGTCGTAGATGTAATCAAAAGTTTGCGCCGTAGACGATAAAACACCGGCTACTGTGCCGGCGGTGCTGTCCCCCCACGTTTGCTCATTAATCGCTTCATTGGCTTCATTTTGGAGAATGCCGGCTGTTTCACCTGTATTAGCATTGGATAACTCACTGTTAAATGAGGAGGATCCGCTGTCTGGGGCTTGTTGTCTTGCGGTGGGTAGGACGTTTGGAGGCGCGACGGCGACCGGCGCTGTGTTATCCCCTGTTGATAAAAGGGCCTGCACGATGATTCCGACAGTAAAAACCGCCAGAAACAAAGCGCTTACCGTACCAATGAACTTCACTGTACTCATAAGACTTTAGTTAATTACAGCTGATTTTGTGGAAGCAGCTGTTTGATGAAGGATTAATGTAATAATAAAAGCATTATAACACAAAATATTGTGATAATCAAATAATTACTTGGGTACTTATTGTGTTCAAGATGCTAAAAAGTACCGGTGGACGCTTTTTGGCACCCGCATAAAACGAAAAATCGGGTAATTTTATGGGTCAGTCCTTGTTCAGGGTAAAGGGGAGGTAGCTTCCGGGGTGATACCAGACGGGGCGGGGGTTGTTGATGCGCCTTGACTGGCTTGCACCGGTACAATATCGAGGATAAGGTCGCGGTCTGAATCATAGAGAATGGCGCGCTGCTCTGTAATAATTAGATGATCACCATTAGCAGCTGGTTCGTAGAAGGAATTAGCCTTTTTTAGGGTTTCTACATCAACAATTGTGGCCACGGTTGGTTTAGGAAAGTCGGGGATGAGTATGTGGTTGCGCAGTTTAGCCAGTACCTCGCGAGCCAGATCCTGATCGTTGCGTTGGGTGGTAGCGGCGGCTTCGGCATTGCGGGTTTTCTCTAATTCTTCTAATTCAGCATTGGTCTTTTCTAATTGACTAGTAACTTCATTACGCTGTTTTTCGGCTCTATATAGTAAAATACCAACAATAATAATGCCAACTACTAATAAGACATTGAATTTGCGAAGCTTCCGACGAATAAAACCACCTCTCCCGTTGGATGGTGGGTGCAAAGCCCTAGTTTCAAATTGTTCTCCAGATTCGGCCAAAGAAAAAGTTTAGTATACTTAAATTTTTAGTGCTAACTTGAAATAACTATAGCAAACAGTTTGACATCAGTAAACAGGGGGGGAGGCATTTCAGGATGGGTCGTTCTGGGAGCAGTGTTGCTTATTGTCGTTATTGGTTGGGCGGCCTACATTAATAGTTTCCAGGCACCCTTCGTCTACGACGACTTGGGCAACATTGTGACTAATCGCGATTTGCAGGCGTTTAAGTTTGGCGAGGTGAGTAGTTATATGGGGACACGATCTTTGCCCCATGCAAGCTTGGCTCTAAACTATCGCGTCGGCCAGCTTAACGTATTTGGCTATCATCTTGTTAATTGGTTGATCCATGTACTGGCTGCGCTAGTTCTTTTTTGGCTAAGTTTAGCTCTAGCCAGGATTTGCTATCAACAGGTTCGCACTTATCGACTAGCGGGCTTGGTTTGGGATACTCGTATTGTTTTTGCTCTTTTCGTATCACTTGTTTTTGTGAGTCACCCCTTAGCCACGGAGGCAGTGACTTATGTTGTCCAGCGCATTGTGTCACTGACAGCACTGTTATACCTGCTGGCGATCGCAACTTATGTGCAGTGGCGTCTGTCAGGTAGTAAAAGTAGGCGCTGGCTCTGGGCGGTGCTATCTCTGGCAACGACGCTGTTAGCTATGCACAGTAAGGAAATAGCTTTCACTATTCCGTTGGCGATTGCTTGGTTGGAACTTTGTTTCTTTCTACCCCAGGAAGCCGCGACGGCGGGGTATCGTAAACGCCGAGTGTTGACGCGACTGCTTTTCTGGCTAGCTCTACTTACGTATCTGCCGTGGCGCTTGTGGGGATATCTAATACTGCCGTCAGGCGGGAGCGCGATGCCGGCCGACGTGACGGGCAGCGTTGACGCAGCGGCGGCTGTTTCTTCGGGCCTTACTCCCCTATCGCGTGTGGTATATTTGATGACTCAATTTAGTGTCCTACTTACTTACTTGCGGCTGCTAATTTTTCCGGTAGGACAAAGTATTGATCACAATTATGTCATACATTATTCATTGTTTGATGTGCCGGTCCTTGCAGGCCTGCTGGCGGTAATGGGTCTATTAGCTTTGACACTGTGGTTGTGGCCGAGGAGACGCATAATGTCATTTGGCATCGGATTTTTCTTTTTAAACATGGTTATGGAATCAAGCATTTTGCCGTTGTTGGAAATAGTGGCGGAGTATCGGCTGTATCTGCCGCTGGTCGGCTTTGCCCTGGTGGCGGGCGATATGCTGGTTTTATTGCACACAAAAATTACCCAGTGGAAAAAGTTGCAAGCTATAGCAGTCGTGATAATTTTGCTGCTGGCAGTTGTGACTTTTCAGCGTAATAATATCTGGCGAGACCCTATATTATTATGGCAAGATGCTATCGCTAAAGCGCCAGACAAAGCACGACCCCACAATAACTTAGGCACTCTGCTACTGGAACAAGGTAAGTATATGGATGCGGCTAGTCACTTTCAACGAGCGGTGGAAATTGATCCAAGGTACGCGCACGCGCACAATAATTTGGGCACGGCCTTTGGTATGATGGGCCGCTTGGAAGAAGCAGCGGCGGAATATCAACGGGTGCTGGAACTTAATCCAAATATCATGACGGCGTCAATTAACTTAGGCATCATCTATCTTAAACAAGAGCAGTTGGGCAAGGCAGAAGGGCAGCTCACAAAAGCGGTGGCGCAGCTCGAAAGCGTGGTGCAGCGCGACCCCCGTTCAGCCCGAGCGCGCGCAATATTAGGGACAGTTTATGCCCAACAAGGAAAACTTGAAGCAGCGCGCGAACAATTTGAGAAGGTTTTAGAAATTGATTCTAACGACAGCGGAGCACGCAACAATTTAGACCTGGTGCGCGCTATGTTGAGCCGTTAAAAACCCCTCCCAACCTCCCCTTATCCCCACTTCGCCTAAAGGCTACGCGGGGCAGGCAGGAGAGGCGTTTGTGCCTGCAGCGGCTAGTGCCCCCCTTGATAAAGGGGGGCTAGGGGGGATTGGCAAGCTAGGGATTTTATTGCTGTGGCTGTTCTGTTGGCTGCTCGGTGGGCTGTTCCGTCGGCTGTCCAACGGGAGATGCGGCGGGGCTGCCCCCTTCAGGAATTTGTTGCTGCTCCTCTTTGTTGATTCTAACTGGCACTACGTCCAGAATGATGCCGCGGTCGGGATCATACAGGATAGCGCGAGTTTCGGTGATAATCAGGTGATCGCCATTTTCGGCTTTGTTGTAGAAAGGGCTGGCTTCGCGCAAGGCATCAACGTCAACAATGGTAGCCACGGTCGGTTCCGGATCAGTGGGGACGTCCATGAGCTTACGGACGGATTCCAGCACTTGCTGGGCTACCTCGGTACCGCGGCGCTCGGTTGACTGGCGAATCTTCTCCAGCTCCTGCTCGGTTTCCTTTAGGCGCCCAATGGCATCGCGGCGCTGCATTTCCGCCCAGGCAAACAGGCCGACGGCGGCAATGATGCCGATAAAGAGGAGGAAGTTAATGAAGCCGCGGCGGCGCCGGCGCGGTACCTTGACGGACTTGGCCGCTTCTTTGGGCCGAGGAGCGGGCTGGGACGGGGGGGGTGTTGGTTGGTTGTTCATATATGTAATAGTTTAGTTTAATAATCTAGTTAGTATAAAGGCGTTTGTTTTTGGGGGCAAGTATTGATTTTCACATAGGGAAAGAGAAAAGTTTAAAGAGAAAAGATAAAAGTAACAGTTCAAAGTTTAAAGTTAGCGCTTGCCTTTAATGGTTAAGATGCTGGAGCCGAGGAGGAGGGCGGCGGTGAAGGTGGAGAGAGCAGTTCTGGTGAGGCGGTTCATAGTAAGAAATCTTGGGGCGTACAAACGCCGTCATTGCGAGCGAAGCGAAGCAATCTCTGGTTGATAACGGGATTGCTTCGTCGCTGACGCTCCTCGCAATGACGGGAGAGAGTACGTCCTTTGAGGTCGTACTTTTTAGTCATTGGGGTTTTAGGTATTGATTTGACATTTGACATGGGGATTTTGGATTTGGTCATGGGGATTTTGTCATTGGGATTTAGTTATAGTTGTTATTTTTAGCTTTTATCTTTGAGTTTTAACCTTGTTTAGTTTGGTCATTGCTTAATGTCTTGACATTTTATCCTTCCTCTGTACACCTCGTAGGTGTACAAGGGGGAAGGGGGTGGTTATTCCATAATTTGTTCCTTAATGACGGCTAGTTCGCGCTGGTAGGAGGCCTGATCCTCGCATAGCTGTCTGTACTTATCCCCTACAGAGTCTATGAGCCCTGTGTAGTTAGTGAAGGGATGCTCGACATCGTCACGAGCGATGTACTCTCGATAAGATGACCAAGGCCAATTTTCAGGCTTTCTAACGAGTCCGGCGGTGACGGGATTGAGATGGATGTAACGCGTAACGTGCAGAAGCTGCTCATCGTTTTCGATAGGCCTGTTCTGGAAGCGGCTCATCCACAATGTGCCCTGGCGTTTGTACTTAGTGTTAAAGTAGCGGGCGTAACTGTTGAGGGTATGTTTGAGAAATATGGATATGCCATCTTTGTTCAGTTGCCGAACCAGAATATGGAAGTGTGTCGGCATGAGGCAGTAGGCAATGATTTGAGTGTGTTGTTTTTTTTGCTGAACTAACTTGTCAATGCATGTTTCAAATCCGTCGTGTTTCACTTTGGAGTCCCTGGTCAGAAAAAGAGAGAATTTTGTGGGCGGGGCGGCAAGGTTAAAGAATTTTATTAGACGTAAGAAACGCTCGTAATCAGCCTGATGGGTAAATATTTTGTACCCGGCGATGCTTTTGTTCATCACATGATATGTTTCGCCGGTGACGAGAGGATACTTGCGCATAGAATTATAGAGTTATGAGATTAGTTTAGTTTAACTTGTACACCTACGAGGTGTACATGGGGATTATGAGAGTTATTTGGCCCGTATGCCGCCTTTAGTTCTGGTAAAGCTGGAGGTGCCTTCGCTGCCCCAAGTCAATTCGTTGTCCGCCTGACTCACGTTGTTGTATTCAAATTTAATCCAGTCAGCAGATTGGACAACAGAGGAAATGCGTAATTCATCAATGTATCCGTTAAAATACTCGTGTTCGTTAGAATAATAAATGTCGCCTATGCGAAGCTTGTGATTAGTATTAAAAAGAAGCGGAATCCCGGAAA
>CAYSWF010000032.1:0-2470 GCA_964434765.1 uncultured Candidatus Saccharibacteria bacterium | reverse complement strand
AGAGCGGGCGACGTTGGAGACGCGGACTTCGTCAATGATACCGTCCATCAGATAACCTGGATCAAGCGTCCCACCAATATACGCCACATTAGAATCGAGAGTATTTAATGTGTGTGTAGTGTTAATATCCAATGCGGCATCTACGTATGTCCGAATGGCAGTGCCGTCTATGACAGCAGCAAAGTGATACCAAGTATTAGCGGATATGGGAATAGTGCCTGACAAGAAGTTCTGAGTATGACCGACTATGCCGAGTCTGTTATTGTTGTACAAGATAATCTCAAAGGCGTTGCTGACAGTCCAGGTTCCATAACTAAAAATCCTCCTATGAGAAGTAGTTGCCGTGTTGTAAAACCAACCGGTTATGGTCCTGTTGGAAGCCCCGTAAGGAAAACTAACATCCCCAACACTTACTTGGTCGTTTGTCCCATCAAAATCCTGTGCTTTGTAAACTTTTGCTGTCGTTGTATCATCGTTTCCATATTGATCGCCATGATTGGCATTTGAAGTTGAATCAATATGAACATCGGCTGCTGTTCCTTCGTCTGTTACGGTTTCCTCCAAGTGCCACACCCCCTTATAATCAGAATCCCACACATTGGCGGCGTCCTGGCCATCAGAGGCGCTGGAGTTGCCGTAATACATATATATGTTGGTGTCTGAACTGCCGTTCACGGTCGGGACTTTGACCCAAACATAAGCGGTAACATTGCCTGACGCCTCGGAATATGATTCTATTTCGTGAGGCAGGGTTCTGACACCGCTGGAATCGGTGAATCTTAAATCCTGGCCGCTGTCTTGGACTTTGGAGGCTAGACTGGAGCCGGAGCCGGTGCCCTCGACAATAACATAGAGAGGAAAGTTGGTGAGGTCGGAGTCAACGTTAGTGTTGTCTATGGTTATTTTCTTGCGATAGGACCAGCCGTCCTGCCCGTACCAGGAAGTGGTGTCACTGGGGGTGGCGGCGCCGGTGACTCTCATGGGAGTACCACTTACTTTACTGAAAAATACGGTGCCGTCGGCGCCGGGTGCAGCGCTGCTTGTTCCGCCTGTTGCCGTCGGGGTAATGGAGTAGCTCGTGGTGTAGTAAATCGCCACTCGTCCGCCGCCACCACCACCATAGTTCTGTATAGAATTACCTCCGCTGGCTTTGATAGTGCCAGAGCCAGCCAATGTATCAGCGGTAATATTAACAGAACCGCCAGAGCCTGGACCACCAGCAACGTTATTACTGCTGGCACTTAAAGTACCGTTAACAGTCACTGTGCCACTTGCGGATATGATGATAGCGCCTCCCCCTCCATCGTCTTCCCCAACACTGCCTAAGTTTACGGGATTTGTTAGTGAACCATAGGTTGGGCCAATAGTGCCATTAGCTCCATAATCACCGCCTAAACCACCATGCGAGCCGCCATCATTAGCTGTGCTTGTTCCGCCAGGGCCTTTGATAGAACTTGCATTATCAAATCCTAAGTCACTTGCACTCAACGTTCCTCCACTTTGTACATCTATGCTGGTAACGCTAAGTGTTGCCGCTCCGCCATTTCCTGAATTTAGATTCGGGTTTCCATCAATTTCGAGCGTACCACCACTTTGAATAGTTATAGTTCCGAAAGAATAAGCTGTAGCGTTATCGTCTGTGCCGAGGCGATAGGTTTGACCATTCGCAATCGTCCATGTAGTTCGTTTGGCAGAATTAAGATAAATAGTACCAGCAAAACCGCGCGCCCCTGTACCAGAACCACCGTTGGCCTGTAAAGTGCCAGTAAAGCTGTCGGTAGTAACCCCGTTTAAACTGATACGGCCTCCACCGCCGCTACCAGCATCACCATTAACCCCACCACCATTGGCCCGGATAGTGCCGGAACCGGCCAAAGTAGCAGCCGTAATATTAATAGAGCCACCAGCGCCGGAACCCCATGTGGAGTTACCATTAGCGCTTAAAGTACCACTAACAGTCACTGTGCCGCTTGCGGATATGATGATTGCACCGCCACCGGCCGAGTCATCGCCACCGCTACCGAGGCTCGTTGGGTTAGTAATCGAACCATAGGTCGACCCTACTGTACCAGAACCATATCTCTTTCCTCCTCTACCTCCATGGGAACCACCACTATTCAGCACGCTACCCGCCCCAGGCCCTGCTGTTGCCCCAAACCCCTTCCCATCCGCGTTCAGCGAGCCGCCGGTTTGGATATCAATATTGGCAGCAGTGATGGTGCGACCGGTGCCATTGCCTCCGTCTGCTGTTAGAGATGAGTAAGTAACTGTAATGGTACCGTATTGATATACAGTAATATTATTTGTTACTGTAAGGTTTGCAGCAGTATTCTGGGTAAATGAAAGTTCGGAAGTAGCGGTTTGTCCAATAGCCAGGGAATTTACGGTAACGTTGCCTGATATAACGGGGGCGTACGTGCCGTTTCCGTCAATAATGACGTCATCTGTGGAGATAGGAGCCACGCCTCCC
>CAYSWF010000031.1:6620-9300 GCA_964434765.1 uncultured Candidatus Saccharibacteria bacterium | reverse complement strand
CGCAGGGCCTCGGGCCGCTCGTGGAGTATGCCCACAAGAAGGGATTACGGTTCGGACTGTACGTCGAACCCGAGGGCGGGCGCGACGGCTTCACCAGCGGCTAACACTTTGGGAAAAAGGCTGGGCGAGCGGTAGCGGCTGTAGAAAGTGTCGTCGATGACGGTGTCTTGACCTAAGGTAACTTTTTGAGTGATGTAAGCTTTGGCAGAGCCGTCGGAACCGCGATCATACACCACGGGGCCGGCAATTTCTGTCTGTCGCCCATCGTTAGTACCCCAGAACTCGAAGGTGAGTTTGGTGCCGGAAACTTCAGTTTGAATGAGTATGTAGCCAGGTGTGTTGTTAACAAAGCGCAGATCGGTGGAGGGAGGATAAATGGTGGCATCCAGGCCAGGGGTGCCATAGTAGCGGACAATGTAGGCGTGACTGCGGCGGGCAGTTATGGCCAGCCCAGCCTTAAGAGCGGCGCGAAAAGCAGTGGTGGAAACCTGGCACAGTCCCCCACCGAGTTCGGGGGTCGTTACATTTTCTTTTATAACCAGTTCGGGCAGAAAGCCGCTGTCTTTACTCACGGGACCAAGATACTGGTTGAAGGAAAATTCCTGGCCAGGGGAGATAAGCAGGCCGTGAAAACGCGCGGCACCAACCTCTATGTTGTGAACGCGGTTCGGGGGCGAGCCGGCGAAGTCGGACTCGCCCACGGCTAAGAGCGAGGTGAGGCCGAGACTCTCTATATCGGTATTATCGGTAATCTGGGGACTTTTGACGTCGACGGCTAAGGGAACGACGTTTTCCTGGTGAGCTAGTTTAGCGGCCAGGTGGCTGGTGGTACGAGCAACGTCCAATTGCTGGCCGGTTTGGGGTACGGCGAATTGGGTAACACGGGGAGGAGAGCCGGCAATTTGCTCCTCTGCGACCTTGCTCAAGGTGAAGCGGGCATCGATGGCCGGCTGGTCAATGGCGGGAGCAACAGTATTGGCTAAATAATCGGTTAGGCCTTCATGGTTAATCTTCACTCCCAGAATATGGTTGCTGTGGTTCTCTGGGTCAACTTGCTCAACAAAAGTGAGCAGACGCCTGACGGCGTACGGCTTCATCAAAAAAGTTTGGTCCTGGAAAACAAACTGGATGCCAGCGGTAAGCAGTTGCTCGGCCAGGGTGCGGGCTGATTCTAGCTCATCGTCCTGAACGGGGGCGGGAGTGGTGATAACATGGAGAGTAAGTGGGGCAGAGAAGTTCTGGTTTTTTACAGCCTGGTTGAGAGCTAGCTGCAGCGCGGCCAAGTCAATGGTGTCACCGTCCTGGCTGGGCACGGCGGTGAGATAGCCGCTGGAGGTTAGCTCCAGTGTGGCGTTGCGGGGAGGGGTGATGAGACCGGTAAAATGGCGCTCCAGAGCCAGGCGCTGGGTGTGCTCATCAAAGGTGAGGGTAGGTACTATGTGGCCTTGGTTAGTTAGAACAGCAGGTAAGCTGGTGTTGTAAATGGCAGCGGCGGTGGCGACTTGGTCAATGCTAATGCCAAGATCGGCCAGGGTTGCCTGGGCCTCTACTGCGTTGAGGCGCAAAGTGATATTTTGTGGCAGCAGCGAGTTTTCGTAGTTTTGGATAATGCCGGCCACCTGATGGAGAGGTACGCCGGATAAGGAAGTGTTATTTAAATAAACACCGGGAGGCACCCGGCCGGCAAAGGCCAGGGACGCGGCGGTGAGTGAGCCAAGAAATAGTATGGCTACAGCAACAACCGCTGATAAAAGCGTTGCAATAATTTTCATAACAACCTGAAAGTCGACAGTTTTTCTGTGTCTGATCTTATCAATACAGCAATTGGGTAAATTTGTCTAGCGCGCCGCCTTGATCTCCAGGGCCAGCTTGTCTCCCGCCTGGAGGGCAGGAGGACTGTTCATGGGGTGATGAATTCGGTAAAGTTCTGGCGATTGACTAGTTTTACCTCGGCATCAGGATAGCCCTTACTGAAAGCGCGAGGAACACGGAGCTTGTTTTCCTGCCACTTAAACTCATAGCCTGTTAAGTTGTTGTTTAGTACTTCCAGGTAATCTATCTCTTGTTGTTGGTGGGTGCGCCAGAAATACGTGTTAGGGTTTATGCCGTGGTTGTGGTTTGTTTTCATGCGTTCAATGATGAGAAAATTCTCCCACAAAGCTCCTTTGTCCGTTCGTAGTTTTAGAGGGTTCAAGTTTTGTATTAGGGCGTTTCTGATGCCGGTATCGTAAAAGTATATTTTTCTAAGCTTGGTTAATTCTTTGCGTAAATTGCGACTGTAAGGTCGAAGCCTGAAGATAATGAATGCCTGTTCCAACAACCGGACATAGTTGGCAACAGTTTTTTTATCAATTTTAACCAAGTTAGCTAGTTCGTTGTAAGAAACTTCCTGGCCTACTTGCAGGGCCAGGGCTTCTAGCAGTTTTTGTAAAATATCAGGATTTTTGATGCGCTGGTATTCTAAAACATCTTTATACACGTAGCTTTGAGTCAGGTTCTTAAGCAAATCGTCAGCCTCCTGTTGTTTTAAGATAATTTCCGGGTACATACCAAATACCATTCTTTGTTCGACAATTCTGCGCAGTTCAATTGGCTGGTAAATTTGGGATAGCTCCTCGAAAGAGAAAGGGTACAAGTAGAACTCATACTTTCTGCCTGTTAGCGGCTCTGCTATTTCGTT
>CAYSWF010000031.1:5048-6610 GCA_964434765.1 uncultured Candidatus Saccharibacteria bacterium | reverse complement strand
AATGAGGATGAACCGGTGGCGACTACCTGTACGTTGGTGAACGTGTCCGCCATTAATTTAAGTGTGAGGCCGATGTTGCGCACCCGTTGCGCTTCGTCGATTATAACCAGAGGGGCAGAGCCGATGAGAGATTTGATGGCAGTTGAAGTTGTGTCGGTTAAGGCCGTGCGAATATCCGGTTCATCACAGTTTAGATATAAAGATTTTTGTACTTTGCTCTGTATAGTCTTTACAAGAGTGGTTTTGCCAACCTGTCTGGCACCATAAATAACAATAATTTTTCCTTTAAACAATCTCTTTTCGACCTCTGCCTGGATAGTCCTTTTTATGATTTTCTCCATATATTATATAAATTAGGGGAGTGTTATACCCTTATTATATATGAATTAGGGGAATTGTGCAAGTTTTTGCCTACTCCTCCGCCTTGAAGGCAGGGGGAGAGCCTTTATCTAGGCCGGGGCTGGCTACTTCCACGTCGCCGCGGTGTTCACGGATGATTTGCTTGGCGATGTACAGCCCCCTAGGTCGTGTCTTCCACCTCGTCCGGGGTGAGGCTGCGATTGCTTACCCATTCTATTTGCCGCAGGTCCTCTTTAACTATTACTAACTTCATTAAATCTTCCACGTCTCCAATAAGCCCCTCGGCAATATTTTCTCGATTCCAAGTCTTTCCAACGAGGGTTTGATTGTATTTGTCATAAGCTGCTTTAGCCTGCATTGTCTTGACAGCTAAATCTTTAAATTGCATAGTCTCTATTATTAATATCTACTGAATAATTGTAAGGACGTGATTGAAAAATGGAAACTGCTTGATTCAGAACTTGTGCTCAATGAGAAGTGGTATCGGGTGCGCAAGGACACCATTGAGATTAGGCCCGGTTGCATCATCGATGACTATTACCTCGGAATTTTTAACGATATAGTGCTGATTGTTGCAGTCACGATTGAGCGACGGATTCTTCTTGTTCGGCAGTACAAGCACGGAGCTGGAGAAATACTGACCGAGTTACCTGCAGGATATATGGATGATGGAGAAGAACCACTGGCAGCCGCACAGCGTGAACTTAAGGAAGAAACTGGTTTTACGGCACGTGCTTGGCATAAGCTGGGAGTTTTCTTTAAAAATTCCGCCAAAACCAAAGGTGATAATGTTCATTTATTTTTAGCATTAGATGCCCGAAAGACGGTTGGTCAAGAGCTTGATGAGAACGAAAACATTGAGGTTGTAATGATCCCATTTGCAGAAGCAATTTCTATGGTATGGGATGGCACTATGAAAGGTAGCGATAGCGCGCTTACTTTACTGCTGGCCGAAAGAAAATTATCATCACTTTCAGTAGGTGGACAGCAATAAGCATGTGAATCTCATTCTCTTAGGCGGCAATAGTGCGGTAAACAAACAATGGCTTGACGACCTTGCAGCTACTTTGAAACCGAGCTTTACTTCAATCTATATTCACCACTATCGGCATTGGGAAACCCGCGAGGAGTTGATTGATCTCGATTATGAACTTGCAGCACTTGCAAAGGCTATAACACTGGAGCAACCTTACATCATTGTT
>CAYSWF010000031.1:244-5038 GCA_964434765.1 uncultured Candidatus Saccharibacteria bacterium | reverse complement strand
AAGTGTGTGTTCGTTGGTATCCCTATTCCGTGGGCTAGAGCCAATCACTTTGCCGTAGATAGCTGGTTTAATAATTATTCAGTACCCACATTGTTTATTCAGCAATCCCATGATCCCGCTATGCCATACCAAAATTTACAATCCTATTTTGAGCAAGTAAATCTTAAAAATTATCAGCTTTTTGAAATGTCTGGTGATGACCACATATACGACGACCTTGAGCAGCTGCAAGATAGTATCGTTTCTTATGTGAAGACATAACACATAACTCGCATTAAAATTTTTTCAGGCATGATCAAAAAACTCTCATCCCGCACTGTCTACGAGAACAAATGGATGAAGCTCCGCGAAGACGATATTGCCTTTCCCGATGGCACCAGGGGCATCTACGGCGTCGTTGGAAAACCGCACTTTGCCCTGATCATCCCGTATGAGAAGGGACACTTCTACCTGGTTCGGCAGTACCGCTATCCGGTCGGGGCCGCCTTCTGGGAATTTCCGCAGGGCTCGTATGAAGAGCAGCCCGGTGTAGATCCACGAGAACTTACTAGAAAGGAGTTGAAAGAAGAAACCGGGAGCTTGAACATAGTGAGCAAGGGATGGAAGTAGGCAGATTCTCACAGAAAGAATTTGAAGCCATAGTGCAACGAGGCGAAGTTACTGATGCACCAACTATAGCGGCCTATGGACTGCTGAGAATGAAGGAAGAAGTGTAAGAGAAACGGTGTTACCGCTTTGTATAATGAATAATGATTTTGTTTTTAAGGCCTATTCCATTCTGTTTTTTTGATTAATTGCTCGACTTTTTTTAATCTGATCTCTCTAAAATCCCACCACCTCTTTTCTTGGCATTGTTTGTTGTTAATGTAAACAAGCGATACTCTGGTTCATATAGACGATCTGGCGAATTAAACGTTAATAATCTCATGCACACCAAGGCAATATTTTTTGATCTTTACCAAACGCTGATTAATGTTGATGCCAGCCGGGAAAAGGAAGGTAAAAAGGCCGGATTCGAGAAAGTTATTGTTCCCTATTTACGGCAAAAAGGAATATCCGAGGGGGAGGCTTCTTTGGTGCTATCCCGCTATTCCGACGAGCTACAGACCTTTTATAAGAGCCACAATAAAGAGATATTTCAGCACAGCTTTCCCGCAGCTCTAGCGAAGGTATTTAATGAATATTATGGTCTCGCCATTTCCGATGCAGAAATGAATGATCTTATTTATGAATTCAGAAAAGTCAGCCGAGGGTATCTGACGTTATATGACGGCGTGCGCGAGGTGCTGGATGCGTTGGTGGTGCATTATGTTCTTGCCATCGCAAGTCACACTCAAGGCATATACACGGAACGGGAGTTGGATGAGTTAGATATTTTACGATATTTCAAATACCGCATATATTCTTCGGATATCGGCTTTAAAAAAACATCTAACAAATTTTATCAGACGTGCCTTGAGGTTGTTGGTTTGGATCCAAAGTACTGTGTTATGGTGGGCGACAATCTATACGAAGACATGTATATGGCGAATAAAAATGGCCTCCACACGGTTTGGATTGTAAACCCCCTCACGAAAGATAGGAATAAAGCGGAGTTTGAACTAGAAGCCAGTTTGCCCATTACATCCATCAAAGACCTCCCAAATATTATTACGAAGGTATTAAGCTAAATTTTTCGCGCATCTCGGCTCTTTTTTACACGCTAAGCAGCTACAAGTTTATACAATTATTGGCTAACCCCCCCCCTTACGCCTTCCCCGCCTTAATATCCACCGCCAGCTTCTCCCCCGCCTGGGGGGCGTGGAGGGAGCCTTAATTTAATTAAGGCCGGGGCTGGCCACTTCCACGTCGCCGCGATGTTCGCGGATGATTTGCTTGGCGACGTAAAGCCCCAGGCCGATGCCTTCCTTGCGGTAGCGGGAAGCGCCGCCGACGCGGGTGTATTTGGTGAATAGTTTTATTATCTCGTCCGGGGTGAGACCGCGGCCGGTGTATCGCGGCATCGGGGGTAATATCTTTAGCGAGTATTTACAAGAAAAAAGGCATCTTGGTGATGCCTTGCGAGTCTAGCTGGCGATTTGTCGAGCTACCATGGTGATTTTTTCCATAACGAGGAGGCGGCGGAATAGAAATGTGCTTGACAGGTCGTTTGCGTGCCTTGTCACGTTATTTGGATCAGTCAGATCGTACAGTAAAGTGCGCTGGCGCGCTGACAGGACATCGGGATACCGTTGTAAAAATTTCGTGACAATGGTCTGCTCACTCATTTCTGAATCATCCCCTAGTGCCCACAATAGGTCCTGAACTGCCTTTACCATACGACGATTGATCATGTAGTTGCTCGTTGAGCTTAACGACCGGTTGGCATCTACGTACTGCCGCCGCATATTCATGTGGTATTCAAATACTTTTTGCAACAGACCAAGCCGTAATGATTCTGTGGGAGGAGCTGGGTAGTCGAGAAAAATATTCCGTCCATAGAGTGTGCAGGCTCGCTTCAACACTTCCAAGTAGTAACAACCCTGATTTGCTACTGTAAATCTGCGAGGATCTCGAGGGATTTCATCGCGAAATAAAACAGGCATGTCGGTATAGAAAGTGGTTTGGGAGACTAGGCTTCGCAACCTGGTGAGATCATGTGTGTTATGCCGTTTAAGAACACAGACAAAATCATAGTCGGAGAAGATAGATACTGTCACTCGCATACGGGATCCAAGAAGGAGGAGCACTTCGAGGTTAGGCTGTACTTTTCTTACAATCTCATTGGTAAAGTCATCAACTTCTTTTATAGTTGACACGACAAATCTCCTGGTACAGAGGTCTTTGGTTGGTGAATGAACGACTACTATGTATAGCCACTGCACAATTATTGTCAAGTTTGGGGGCATAAGAGCCGGTTGTGTTGGCCGACCTTACTGCAGGTGGGTTATAGAAGATCACTAAGGCTAACAAAGAGTAAGGGAATGACCATCTCTTCAGGAGTGAGTCCACCGTGCATGCCACGCTTGTTAAATTTGTCAAGACCGGGATATTGGTACCACACTGTGTGGTTTTCATAAGGAAGAATGAGTATATTACCAATCCTCTTACGGAACTGTGGATGCTCACATCCGGTGCCGAATAGCCCTCTATCCGCTTCTTCTTGCGATTTTAGGACAGCCGCCTTACCGGCCAGGCGTTTTATTAGCGTATCTATCATCTTGTCTAACTGCTCCTCTTTGACTCTAAGAAAAACGTCCCGCGGGCTACCCCACGGGAGAATTTTATTACCAGCGGGACTAACCGCTAGCGCGTCCACTACTTCTGGAAAACTGTTTATGTAGATTGTCTCATCTGGGTACATCGGTATATGTCCATGGTCGGCAGTCACAAGTAGCACTGTATCCTTTGCTGTTTCCTGATCAATCTTATCAAGCAGCTCTGATTGCAATAGATGCGATAAGCTATTTAATTCTGCCAGATATTGGTCACTGTGAGGCTCGTATGTATGGGACATGTGATCTAAACCGCCCCAGTAGACGTAGAAGTATGATCGGCTTTTGACTGCTGATAGTTTATGACGAAGGAGCACAGCCATATCAGAAGAGCTATTGAATGGAATTATAGTTGCACCTGTCTGATAGACTCTGGCAGAGTACGTACTGTTAACGTATGCCTTATGCAATACGACGTACGAGGCGATTTTATTGTCACTTAATCGATGATGGATAGATTGACCGTTGAAGAGAATTGCTGGATCGACGCCATCTTCAGTAAGCTGGTCGTCAGTGGCATTTTTCACTAACGGCCTAAACGGCAAGGATTCAATAGTCTTGTCAATTTCATCAAGATAAAGATGCCATTCGATCAGCCCGTGTTCTTGGGGTGTGAGCCCACTATTGATTGTTGTGATACTGGCTGCTGTAGTCGATGGGAAGAGCGCAGTGAGAGGCATAAGGACACCACGCTCAATTAAGCGATTCAAGAATAGATACCGCTCGGCGTATTTAAGGAACTGATTATAACCAAAACCATCAATCAACAGCAATATGACTTTCTGTGGTTTTCTTTTTATGTGCCGAAACACTATATCCGCAAAGGGATGAACATTATTGTCCACACCAAGAATATTCTCAATTAACGATGGAATTTGCGAAAAACTATAGCGGGAATAGTCAGGTCGCAAGAACGGGCCATCACTACAACGTGATTTAATATCAGCTAAATAATTATTTAGTATCATATATACTTACTACTTCCCCGCCCCGCCTTGATCTCCACCGCCAGCTTCTCCCCGGCCTGGAGGGCGTGGAGGGAGCCTTCAATGGGGAGGTGGACGTAGAAAGTGGAGCCTTGGTCGAGGCCTCCGCTTACCACTTCCACGTCGCCACGGTGTTCGCGCAGGATTTGCTTGGCGACGTAGAGGCCGAGGCCCACGCCTTCCTTGCGGTAGCGGGAGGTGCCGCCGACGCGGGTGTATTTGGTGAACAGCTTTATTATCTCGTCTGGGGTGAGGCCGCGGCCGGTGTCGACAACGGACAAGGTGAGTTCGTGGTCGCTTCGCTCCAGGCGTACATCAATGCGTCCTTGGTCGGTGTATTTAATAGCATTGTCGATGATGTTCAGCACGACCTGGCGCAGGCGCTCGGCATCGGCTACCACGCGGGGCAGGGGTTCTTTGGGCTGGTGAAATTGCAGCTTAATCTTTTTATTAAGGGCGTTGGGTAAAAGGTCCTGGACCAGTTCTTTAACGAGAGCGGCGAGGTCAGTTGATTCTAAATTAAGCTCCAGGCGGCCGGACTCGATGCGCGCCAG
>CAYSWF010000031.1:0-234 GCA_964434765.1 uncultured Candidatus Saccharibacteria bacterium | reverse complement strand
GCCGGACATCGAGCCTGAGCTGGCCGGTCACGATGCGGGAGACGTCGAGCAGGTTTTTAATCAGGTTGATAAGACGGACGGCGCTGACTTCCAGCATGCTAACAATAGGCTTTTGTTTGGGGGCAGTTCTGCCATAGTCTCCTTCTCTAATCATAGACAGATAGCCGCGCAGGGCGGTTAAGGGGGTGTAGATCTGGTGGCTGGCAATGCTCAAGAACTCGCTCTTGGCTTTGT
>CAYSWF010000030.1:0-9333 GCA_964434765.1 uncultured Candidatus Saccharibacteria bacterium | reverse complement strand
AGCGGCAGCCTCGGGGAAGCCGGCGGTGGCCACAGACACGGGGGGCGTTAGAGAAGCGGTTAGGGCCGGCCACACCGGCCTGGTGGTGCCGCCGGAGCAGCCGGCGGCAGTGCGGGCCGTGCTGGGGCGTTTGTTGTCAGACAAGAGGCTACGCCAAAAGTTAGGCCAGCAGGCGCAGGCGAGAGCTAAAGAAGAGTTCGCTTGGCCAAAGCGGATAGCGTTGGTGGAAGAAATGATCAACAGCGTTGTGAAAAAGTGATGAGTTTTTTGTTTTGTGGTGTGTTATTATAAGTGATATGGCAAGTTTAAAACAAAAGAAAAAACAGCGAGTAGTAGGCTCTCTGTTTTGGTTTGTAGTGGGCGGGGGGTTGGTGTTTGGTGTGTTGTTATTGTTGCTGATATTTGTACAAAACAGTGATTTGAGTGGTCAGCTGGCGGCAAGCGTCCCAAGCGGATCACTGACTCCGCCAACTGGTGCTTGTTACACAAGTGAAGGGTGCACTGTGGCCACTAGTAGTGAATGTATTAAATGGGGAGGAGCTAAATGTGCACGTTATTTCATTAAGGATAAGGGATGTTTAAAAGGGGGGACATATCAGTTTAAAACAGATTATGCAAAGAGAATCGGTTTTACAAAAAGTTTTTATGAAGCAATGAAGACGGGTTGTTTGTTAGCGGTTCAGAAGCTTATACAATGTCCAAGTGGTCAAATAAAAGCTTACCCGGGGCCAGTCGCGTTTACGTGTTTAAATCCCAAAGAGTGGCCATTTCCTACTCCTATGGTTACAGCCATACCTATTGAGGTTGGATGTTCGGCGGTGGGGGTATGTGTGCCAGACCCATCTCCTTCTTTATCTCCCGCTCCTTCCTAATAGCTAGAAGTTGACACGCGGGGGCGATGGGGCTTGTATTAGCCCCATGGACTTGGCGCGGACGCAATTTCTGTCGCTGTTTACTAAGGCGGTTACAACTGCCCTGGGTATTGCTCAAAGTATTATTGTTATTCGGATTTTGTCGCCGGCGGAGTATGGATTGGTGGGGCTGGTCATGTCGGTGGGGGGCGTTATTGGAGTGTCGCAGCATTTGGGAATAGTGGACGGGGCGATACGGGAGATAGCCATCCTAAAAAACAAGCGGGAGGTAGGTAAAGTATTTTGGGTGTCGCATCTAGTCAGGCAGTGCGTGACTATTCCTTTATCAGTGGGATTGCTGCTCCTGGCAGGTGTTGTTGCCGAGCAGGTGTATGGACGGCCTGAAATTACACTGTTCCTGCAAATCTTTGCCGGAGTGTTAATATTGCAGGGCTTTCAGGATGTGCTGGGAGCGACCTTGACCGGCATGAAGAAGTTTGTGTCGCTTTATGTCATACAAATAGTTACGGCGGCGCTTAACGTGGCGGTCTTTGGTTACCTGACCTGGCGTTTTAACATTACCGGATTTTTCTTAGCCATAGTTTTTACGACCAGCGTAATGGTAATTTTGCTGGCGTATGTCATCGCCCGCGCCCTGCGTCATAATTTGGAGCTACCCGATTGGGGTGATGTCAAACGCTACGGTTGGCGAGTAATGCGTATCGGGGCCTTTATGTATATGGCCCGTATCTTTTTTATTGTTTGGCAGCGGCTGCCTATCTTGTTGTTGGGCGGCGTGCTGGCGGCTGAAGAGTTGGGTTATCTTAATGTGTCGCAGACCTTCGGCTCTAGGCTCACAATTATCGCTATGGCGCTGGCGGAGGTAAACCTGTCTTGGATGAGCTCGCTGTACACGCGGGGCCGCCAGGAGTTTAAACAGGTGGTTACCCGCAACATGCGCCGCGTGCTGTTGGTTATGATGCTGATAGTATTGGTTTTGCTGTTCTTTACACCGGAAATCTTGCGCTATGTCATTGGCGAGCAATACCTACCGGCCCAGAGGCTTATTCTTGTCATGACGTTGGGTTTTTTCCTGTACGCTCTGACTGATATTGGCAGTAGCAGCGTCTTTGTGTCGGCTGACCAGCCGAGGTTGAGAGCTTATACCTACGGTCTAATGACGACTATATCGGGTGCTATTATTGCATTATTGCTGCTGGTCCGGCCTGACCCATTCTTGGCTACGCTGGCCGTGTTGGCGGGGGCCTTGCTCTCATATATCATCACAGTAATAGTTGCCCACAACCGTTTCGGCATTAACTTTTTGACGGAGCAGCTGGTGTGGTTATTGGTGGCGCTGGGGATAAGCGTGCTGTGGCTACTGTCGGAACCAGCTCTTTTATGGCGGACGCTAATTTTTGCGCTTTTATTGTTCTACATCGGGGGGGAAGGATACCGCAGTAAATTGATTCCTAGCTTTCTGGCGCTTGTGCCAAGGCGTCAGCAAATATCACCGGGCTGGAAAGTTGTCTGCTTCGCCGGGGAAGCCTTTGACTTACCGACTTGGACGAACCGGCAGCATATTATGTCGAGAGTGTCCGGGCAGTATCCGGTGTTATATGTTGAGCCGCGCGTGTGGATAGTACGCTTCCTGGCGCAGCATTGGCGGGAACCAAGGACGGTGGCTTCATTCCTGAAGCGATTAGTGTGGTATGAACGCAGGCATAGTCAGCTGTTTTTAAAGGCGCAGTGGAATTTGATACCGGGGTCGCGCGAGGTAAAAGCGATTGCCCGCTTTAACCATATTCTAAACAGATGGTGTGTGTTGGGGGTTGCTCGTCTGCTAGGTTTTGGCTCCGCTACAGTGGTTTGGATCTATGACACGGAGGCGGCGGAATATTTGTCGGCATTTGAAAAAGCCGTTGTTTTGTATGACTGTGTTGATGACCACGCGGCCCAGGCGGGGTCAAATCGAAATCCCCAACGAGTGGAAGAGGAGGAACTGGTAATACTGAAGCGGGCTGACCTGGTAACTGTGACGTCACGGAAGCTGTTGGAGCTTAAAAGGCCATTTAATAAAAATGTGCAGTTGGTATTGAACGCGGGGGACGTAGAGATGTATGCGGCGGCCTCCGAAGAGAACCCCTCCCAGCCTCCCCTTATCAGGGGAGGAGTCCTCCCAGAAGCTAATGGGTTTGTTCTTGGTTCAGTAGGAGCACTAGATGCGTATAAGTACGACTTCGACTTACTGTACGCGGTGGCGAAGCGCAGGCCTAAGTGGAGTTTCGTTTTTGTGGGAGCGCCGGTAGTAGAGTCCCGCAAGCAGCTAGACAAACTGTCCGCGCTTAAAAATGTTCATGTCATAGGCGCGGTGCCGCGTGAGCAGGCGCCGGCCTATGTGAGGGAATTTGATGTTTGCCTGATACCGTATCGAGCCAGCCGGTACAATGCGGCGAGCTTCCCTCTTAAGTTTTGGGAATTTATGGCCACTGGTAAACCTATCGTGGCCACCGGCTTGCCAGAGCTAAAAGTATATCGATCTTTGATCGGCTATGCTGATTCAGTTGACGAGTTTCTACGGCAATGTGAGCAGTGGTTGTCGGAACCGTCTCGAGGAAGCGAGGAGCGTCGAGTGAAGGCGCGCGAGCACAGCTGGGAAAAGCGGGTAGAACACTTGCTAGCTAAACTAAAAGAAGTCCTATGAAAATAGGTTTTGATGTTTCAGATTTGTGTACCGGCCGGGCGGACGGGACGACGAGATACACAGGGGAGCTTATGAAGAGATTACCCAAATTAAGCCGGGAGCATAGTTGGTTCATGTTTGCCCCCTGCAATGCTATGCAAAATGACCAATGCCCAATGACCAATGCCCAATCTATTGCTTCGCCGTGGCCGAAATACTGGACGCAGACACGGCTGCCGTTCGATCTGTATCGCTATAAACCGGATGTGATGTTTATGCCCATTCAGCAAGTTCCTTACCTGCGGCCGCGGAAGACGAAGATGGTGGCGGTGGTGCACGACTTGGCGGTACATCGCTACCCGGAACAATTTCGCTATAAAGACTGGCTGCTGCTGCACGTGTTTAGCGCCCACGCGGTGCGGGAGGCAGATGATATTATTGCTGTGTCGCAATCTACGGCAGACGATATAGTAAAATACTATGGCCGGACCAAAAATGTGCACGTGATTTATCACGGAGTTGACCACGAGCGGTTTCGGATGCCAGGCAAAGCAGAACAAGAAGAGTCGGGGAGGCAGTTAAAAAATCGATATCCTGATTTAAAAAAACCCTTTGTTTTATACGTAGGGCAACTGCAACCGCGCAAGAATTTAGGGCGACTGATTGAAGCTTTTGAACAGTTGAGGAAGCCTGAAACAGAATTGCAATTAGTCTTAGCGGGAGGACATGGCTGGTTGCAGAAGCCGATTTTTACGGCCATAAATTCCTCGACTGAAGCAAAAAACATTTTGGCCTTGGGAGTAGTGCCAGATAGTTTGTTGCCGGCGCTATACTGGCAAGCAGAGGCTTTCGTACTGCCAAGTCTATACGAGGGGTTTGGTATGCCGATATTGGAGGCTTTCGCCTGCGGCTGCCCGGTGGTGTCATCGATGCCGGAGGTGGCCGGGAGGGCGGCGGTACTGGTGGAGCCAACTAGTGTCGAGAGTGTGACGGCTGGGATAAAAGAAGCTTTGGGCAGAAAAGAAGATTTGAGGAAGCAAGGCCTAGAGCGCGCCAGGCAATTTGACTGGGAGGGGGCGGCGCGGAAAGTGTTAGAAGTATTGTTATGACAAAACTTGTTGTCATTATTGTAAATTGGAATACGGGAGAGCTACTGGCGCGGTGTTTGCACTCGCTGCAGTCTCTACCCGAGCAAGGATTAATAGATGAGGTGATAGTCGTGGACAACGCTTCAACTGACAGGTCGTTGGTTAAAGCACAGGTGGTAGTAGGGGAAAGTATAAACAAGCCCAAGGTGAGGTTTATTAAACAGCATGCTAATGCGGGTTTTGCCAGAGCAAATAATATTGCGATGAAGTCAGTGTTGCACCGGATAGACAGCGAAACCCATGTTTTGTTGTTGAACCCGGATACGGAAGTAAAGGCGGGAGCGCTGGCCGGAATGACGCGAGCGCTGGAGCAGGATAGCATGGTTAGTGTCGTAGGGCCGCGCCTGTTGAACAGTGACGGATCGGGGCAGCTATCGGTGCGTTCCTTTCCGACTTTCGGAGTTTTTATCTTTATGTTTTTGAAACTGAACCGGGTGCTGCCGCGGGCGAAACTATGGCGAAGGTACATAGGAGATAACTTTGACTACGACAGGCATGCGGAAGTTGACCAGGTGAAGGGAGCGGCGTTTATGATACGAGGGAAATCGCTAGAATCAGTGGGCCTTTTAGATGAAAGGTTTTGGGTGTGGTTTGAGGAAGTTGATTACTGCCAGCGGGTAAAGGCGGCTGGTTACAAAATTATCTATACGCCTAGCGCGGAGGTGGTGCACCATGGAGCAGTTAGTTTTAACCAACTGGTGGGCTGGCGGCGCTCGCTGCCTTGGCTGGCCAGCTGCCTACATTATGCCGGCAAGTACTTGACGTGGTATGAGCAGGCGATATTGTGGCTGCTTACGCCGATAAGCATTTTGTTAATTGTGCCAGCAACATTTTCTCACCTTTTAAAGAGAGGTTATTAACTATGTTTAAGCACCTCCCCGGGGGAAATGCTAGTTTCCGTGACTGTTTCGCTTGGATGTTAATTGCCGTTATGGCTAGTGCTATTATTAGCTTGTTTTTGAGTTTTCAGGCGGGAGTTTGGCTGCTTTTCTTCCTGATCGTGGCTTGGTGGGTTTGGGAACACCCGGAAGAAGGATTTCTGTTGTTTATAGTAATAGCGCCGCTACTGCCAATGCTGAAAATTACGCAGACGATTGGCACTGTTACATTAGTAAAGGACGTAATTATATTGACGCTGTTTCTTAAGTTGTTTCTGGTGCCGGCAGCGACCAAGTGCCTGCCCTATCGCCGCAACGTGTTATTCGCCCCGGTGGCAGCCCTCCTTATTTGGACGGCTTTGGAGATGCTGCGGGCTGACTCGCTAATTCTGGGAATATTGAGAGCCAGAGACATAGGGTTATATGTAATGTTGTATTTCGCCGTGTTGTATCTGCTAACCACCAGCCAAATTTTGCGGAGAAGAATGAGGTGGTTTATGGCCAGCTTAGTTGTCGTACTGATTTTGGGTGTTTACCAGTGGTTCTGGGCAGTGGACAGTACGGTGTTACGTTTTGATCCGGCGCGAGAAATTTGGATTCCCCGTATTTCTAGTATCATGGCTCATCCCAGTATATTGGGGCAGTATCTGGTGGCGGCAGCGATTTTGCTGGTGGCTAGCGCTGTTTATATAACTAGTCTGCGACAGCGGATATTGTTGGGAGGGTTATTCGTGGTAACTTTGCCATTTATTTTCTTGACATATTCCCGGGCAGTGTGGATTGGTTTGGTAGTGGCGTTGGGTGCAATGGTTGTGATGTTGACCATACAAATTCTGGTTTCAAGAACAAAAAATAATTTGTGGAAGTATATTTCGTTTGGTGGGGTAGGACTTATACTGCTGCTGGTAGTTATGCTGAAGTTTACGCCGGCGGGGGTGTTCCTACGCTCGGCAATTGACCCGACTTACGCCAGTAATGAGGAGCGATTAGAGTTTATGGCGCGGCTCATCGCCCCGCTGACTAATACCGAAGCGCTCTTCGGCCGCGGGCTGGGTGATGTGCTAGCGCAAAACTTTCGCGAGGCAAATTTGGAAGTCTATGACATTGCGACCGGGTCATCCCGGGCAGTGCAGTTAACCAAGAATAATACACTAGTCGACAACCAGCATTTGAAAACGTTCGTAGAAATGGGGCTGATTGGCTTGTTGATTTATTCCTGGATTTATTGGCGGTTATTGCGAGGATCTTTGTCACTGGTACGGATTGGCAGGCAAGAAATCCAAAATCCAAATGTTCAGCCTTCGCCAAGGCTACGGCCGGCAGGCAAACCAAACCCAAAATCCAAATGTCAAAACGTGATCAACTTATGGGCGGTAGGATTTTTGGCGGCGTTTATCATACAGGGATTTTTTATAGACATTTGGGACATTTTTCCGACCAACGCCATGTTCTGGATAGTGGCAGCACTGGTCAGCGCAACTAGCTTGCACGGAACTGATTACAAAGACAAAGTAAAAATGAGTGAGGTGAAAACGAATCTATCTACATGTTGACATGTGGATAGGTCTGGCTGGATAAAGGAAAAGCCCCTATGGCGGCTGGGTTAGGTGTCGAATGGAAGCAATTCAACAGTCTTCGCTTGACTAATACCGAGCGGCTGTCTACAGTAGCTCGAGTTGTTCTATGGTCAATTTAATACTGTCAGCTAGGCAAAAGGAGTTGGGCCATGCCGAGTTATCGCCATATTGACGTCCAAGAGGTGGGTGATGTCACGGTAGTACGATTCAGGAATGGGAAAATCATTGAAGATACCACCATACAAGAACTAGGGCAGGAATTGTTCGCCTTGGTGGACCAGGAGCAAAGAAGTAAGCTGCTGGTTGATTATGTTGGTGTTGTGTTTCAAAGCGCCGCCTTTCTGGGAAAGTTGATAACGCTGGAGAGAAAAGTGAAGGGGGCTGGTGGTGTGCTAAGGCTGTGTAACATGCGTGCGGAGGTCTACGAAGTTCTCGCCATCACTAAACTGAACCGGCTGTTTGACGTCCAAGTCAGTGAAGCTGATGCCCTAGCCACGTTTTGAGGCGAAAGCAAAAAGCTGATGTTCGTATGAATCCCTCTGCTGAATGCGGCAGATGCGTTAAGGATTCTTTTTTTATAGGTTATGGAAAAAATAAATAAAAAAACCGCTTTGGAGAGGTAAGTGTTTTGAGGCATGTTTTCGGGCAGACACGCTCAACTCCTGAAGGAAGTGAGTGTCCGAGGCCTATTAACCTGGTTTCTCCAAAGCGGGGTCAGAAACAGTTCGCTTTTTCAGGGCGGAGGGCGGGCTTTCTTCACGTTCGGTTCCTTTCGTTCTGTGAACTAGGTGGACGAAACCGACGACGCAAGTTCAGCCAATCCTCATCTCCTTTCTCCCAGAAAAGGGAAAAATGAAACAACTGTGACGATGAAAAGTACGCTATCTTACGCTTACATGTATCAGTATAGCAGAAGTGTCAACTTTTGTAAACAAAAATGCCTTCAAAAACCACGGCGGATTCTACGGACCGTTTCCACTAACCAAAGCCGGTAATATAAAGGAGACAAGGGTAAGTCCTGGGCGTGCAGGTAGTCTTGGTCATAGCCGCCGAAACCTTGCTTGAAAACGGTAATGCCGGCGAAAGGATGGGTGTTTCGCGCAGCCCTGTTGCTGCGCTTAGGCGCTATGCCCCAGAAGTTGTAGCGAGTGGCTCCCCGTCGCTTGGCTTCTTTGATAGCTTCCCACTGGACTAAATGAGAGGCGGGAGGGATTTTTTCTTGTTTTAAAGAGGCACCGTGATGGTAAAAAACAGTATTCCCGAATTGTATTAATATAGCGGCAACTATGTCGCGGCCCTGGTATGAGGCAAAAATGGCATAGACGTTGTTGTTTTGACTGAAAATATTAATCTGCCTCGACAGAAAATCTTTAGTAAAAGGAATGAAGTGGTGGCGCTCTTCCGTGGCACGGTAGAGGGGCAAGAAGCGGTTGATGATATCAGGACCAGACACGATGTCAGTTTGAATTGACATTCGCTCCGCTTTTTTAATAGCGTGCCGGGTTGTTTTGCGCATGATGTTGAGAAACACCCGGCGGATCTGCTTCGGATCCATGAAAATCACCGGATCAGGTTCGGCAAGATCCAGATTCCAGGTGCGTTCGGCATGGATATGCATGGGGGCGGGGCGAAAGCCAAGGCTTTTGAAGGCTGTCACGTTGGCATTATTTGTTAGGAGTAAAGGAGCTAAGCGCAGGGCGACGGCTTTGTCCTGGCGGGCGAGATTCCGGCAATGGTCGACAAAGGCGGGCAGGCGCTGGCGCACGGCCGGGTCAGTGGTGAATAAGGGACCGTGAGGACAGAAGAGATGGCGACCGCGCTTGGCGTTGACGGTAATAAGCAAAGCAGCACCAATTTGTTCGTCTCCAGCAAAAAACCCTAAATAGCGGATGCCCTCGCCGCTTTGTTTTTGCAGCTGGCCCCATTCCCACGACTGTAAGAAGGTATTTGGTCGCAGAGCCAGTAGAAAATCGTTCCAGTGGCTGGCGTTTGTTATGGCGCGAATTGATAACGGGGAGGGGGTCATTGAGAATTAACAAGTTTTATTACGCGGTAGACTTCTTCATCGGTCAGGCGAGGGTGGGTGGGTAGGTTAATTATTTTCCGGGCGGTATCTTCTACTTGGAGGCAGCTGCCGAGCTTATAGTCGAAGGCTGGGGGATGACAATCCATTGGAGCCAAGGGAGAGTTGTACCA
>CAYSWF010000029.1:6210-9469 GCA_964434765.1 uncultured Candidatus Saccharibacteria bacterium | reverse complement strand
AGTCTTGGGTACAACCGTTGCACACTGAAATAAGAGAGCGGGCAGCGTCGTTGTTCGTTGAGCCCGATACCAGTATGGTGCTGGCGTTGTTGTTTGCGGAGAGGGGGACTCTGCCTAAGGAGATGAATGAGGCCTTTCGAGCTACCGGCGTGAGCCACGTGCTCTCTATTTCGGGGCTGCATATTTCATTATTGGCTGGTATGTTACTGGCCGTACTGATGTTACTGCCGCTGCCGTCTTACCTGCGGGCGGCGGTGATAGTTGTCTGGATGTGGTTATACATTACTTTCATAGGCTGGCCCGCTTCAGCGGTGCGAGCGGCGGCTTTTTGGACAATCTCTTTAGCCGCTTTACAACTGCACGCGTTAGTTAGCCTGCCCACGGTTCTACTGCTGGCCGTGTCTGTCATTGTCTTATTTGATCCGCTACTATTGGCTGACGTTGGTTTTCAGCTCTCGGTCGGTGCTGTCATAGGCATATTTTTAGCTTTGTTTTTAGCTAAGGGACTGCCGCGGTGGGGAGGGCCCGCCAATGCGGCGGGTAAGCTGATTGGTTCGGTGCTGGTGTCGTTGGGAGCCACGGTGGTGACTGTTCCTATGGTTATTTATCATTTTGGTAATGTAGCGCTGTCCGGTATTGTTACAAACTTGCTGGTGGTGCCCTTTATTCCGGCTTTGTTGATACTGGCGATGGTGGCGCTGCTTTTGTCGTTGTTGTTTATGCCGGCAGCGCTGCTGGTGGCTTTCGTGGTACACGGTATCATTGCTTGGTTAGAGATGGTTACCTCTTTTATCTCGGACGTGCCGGGTCTTTTTTATGAGGGGGTACAGATTTCGATGTGGCTGATAGCCCTTTATTACTTAATTGTCGCTGCTGCCTGCGGAGCAATTTTACGCTACCAGAAGCGTTCGTGGTGGGAGATATGGGGGTGAAAAAAGAGAAAAGTGAAAAGAGAAAAGAGAAGAGTTACGGGCTGGAAGCCGGAGTCTTGATTTTGATTGTTGCTTGGCTGCTGCTGGCGGCGGTGCCCGGGCCGGAGGATAAAGTGGTGTTTTTGGATGTGGGGCAGGGGGACTCTATTTTACTGCAGAACGGCACACGCCAGGTGTTAATCGACGGGGGGCCGGGGATGACGGTGCTGACCCGGCTGGGGGAGGAAATGCCGTGGTTTGATCGTTCTATTGAGGTGGTAGTGCTTACTCATCCGCAGCAGGATCATATGGAAGGGTTGTTGCACGTGTTGGACAGGTATGAGGTGGGCATGGTGCTGCTGCCGAAGATAGCTCATACGTCGCAGATGCAAGAGGAGTGGCTGGAGCGAATAGTTGAAAAAGATATCGACTATCGGTTTGCCTGGGCCGGACAGAGACTGGAGGTTGGTGAAATTGCGATGAGGATATTAGGACCGATTGACTCGGAGGAGGCTAAGGCGGCGATAAAAGCTAATTTGAATAATGCGTCGATGGTGGCGCGAGTGGATTACTGTTCCGACGAAACCCCTCCCAGCCTCCCCTTATCCCCACTTCGCCAAGGCTTCGAGGGGCAGGCAGGGGAGGCGCAAGGGTCTGCAGGGATTAATGCCCCCCTTGATAAAGGGGGGATAGGGGGGATTAGCGAACCGGTCGTGGGTTGTTTATCGTTCTTATTAACGGGTGACATTGAAAAGAGAGTAGAAAATATTTTAGTGCAAAACACGAGAGAAGATTTACTGGATGTTGATGTTTTGAAAGCCGGGCATCACGGTAGCAAGACTTCTACTAATGAGATATTGATTGACAAGGCGACGCCGGCAGCAGCGGTGATATCGGTGGGAAGCGATAATAAGTTTGGCCACCCCCACGGGGAAGTGCTGGAGCGCCTCAAGGGAATGCCAATTTGGCGGACGGATGAGGTGGGGTCGGTGCGCTTCCGGCATTTGCCGGATGGTCAGTGGATAATTCGTTGACGAATAGATTGTTTTTGCTATGCTTGTTTAAGAGGTCGTTGTTTACAATTAGGCGTTATCGGGATAAGTGAAGTGGGTGGGAAGCCCACACTGTGCCGCAACGGTGATTTTATCAGGGGTCCTTCGACTGGGCTCAGGATAAAGAAGTCCGATCCTTGTCCGATATAAGTATAAGACTTCCGAGCAGGAGTGATTGGTAATGGTAGGGTATAAAGGTGTGTATCTCCTGGCTTAGAAGAGCTACAAGGAGATTTTTTATTTTATGGAGAGTGATAACAAGCCAAGCAGGGTTTACTGGAGGCGGGTTGAACTGGCAGCTCTGGCTATTTTGATACCCCTGGTCCTGATATTGGGGACTGTTTTGGTTCGCTGGCCGGGAGCTGACGTTGAGGAGCGGCCGGCTGTCGGCGAGGCGGCCCAGCAAGCGGGGCAGTTGGTTACGCTGGTGGTTGACGGTTTGGAAGATGGGACGCGGTATGAGGTACCGGTTACAGGCGAGACGACGGTGGAGCAGATATTGACAGAAGCGGCCCGGCAGCAGGGGATGAAGCTGGTGACTCAAAATTACGGGAGTGAGCTGGGTGTGTTTGTGGAAGCTATAAACGGCGTGTCTAATGATACCGGCCATAATATGTATTGGTATTTGTATGTTAATGGCCAGGTTTCTCCGGTGGGTGCGTCGGCGGCAATCGTTGCGCCGGGGGATACGGTGACATGGAAATATGAAAAACAACATGAGGAAAATTAGCTTGTTGGCAGTTTGGGTACTGGGGATAGTTATTGGTGCTTTGACGCTGCAGGCGGAGGCGGCCACGGTTGTTAATTTAAGAATTGAAGGGGCGGGGGCTACGCTGTTCGCAGGACCTGTTACCGTGGCGGACTGTGTGGTCACCGATACCGGAGGGGTCCAGCACGCTCTGTCCGGCATAGCGGCGTGTGCTTTGGTGGAGGCGGCGGGGCAGAGCGGTTTTGAGGTAGACTTTAAGGACTTTGGGTTTGGATTATTCTTGGACAGGATTGGGGAAGAGGGCACCCCGGACGATTTTTCACGGAGCTGGTCTTTTTGGGTGAACGATAGCCCGGCCAGCGTGGGAGCTGATGCGTATCAGCTGGTGTCTGATGATGAAATATTGCTAGCCTTTACCGGTTGGCCAGCCGTGCCGCTGCGGGTAACAGTACCGGAGGAGGTGGCAGTGGGCGAGGCGGTACTGATAGTGGTGGAGAAGCGAGGGGGTGAATATGATGACAACTTTGCTTGGCAGGGTAGATGGGAACCAGCGGAAGGGGCAGTGGTGCGTATAGGAGAAACCAGTT
>CAYSWF010000029.1:5896-6200 GCA_964434765.1 uncultured Candidatus Saccharibacteria bacterium | reverse complement strand
GGCTTGGTGCGCAGCGCGCAGTACATGGTAGGGGTGAGAGATTTGGCGGCCAGCCCAAGCCCGTCCCCGGTGCCCAGTCCCAGTTTGGTGTTGTTCTCTAGTCCGGTGGTGTCGCCAAGTCCGTCGCCAGTGCCGAGCCAAAGCCCAGGTGAGGGCGTGGTTAGTGTTAGCACGCGCCAGTCCAGTGCGGAGCGAGCGCTTAACTTCCTGCGGGGGCAGCAAAGTAGTGACGGCAGTATGGGGGGAGATATGACGTCTGCTTGGAGCGCTATGGCTTTTGGGGCCAACTACCAGCGGGCTGACG
>CAYSWF010000029.1:0-5886 GCA_964434765.1 uncultured Candidatus Saccharibacteria bacterium | reverse complement strand
GCGGGAGCTGACCCAGGTTCTTTTGGGGGGCGTGATCTGGTTGGTGATCTGAAGGGTGATTTCAAGCTGGGCCAATTTGGTGAGGAAGCATTAATTAATGATGATATTTTCGGCATCTTGGCGTTGTTAGCGGCTGAAGAAGAGGTAAGCACGACTGAAATTGTCCAGGCCGTAGCGGGGGTACTTAAGGCTCAAGAATCAGATGGGTCGTGGGGCAGTGTTGATATGACGGCGGCTGCCGTGCAGGCACTGCAAGCTTACGCTAGGGAGGGGGGAAGCGTCGTGGTGGGTGAGACAGTGGATAGGGCGCGGGATTATTTGCGGGATAGCCAGGATCAGTATGGGGGGTGGGGTGAAAATTCGGCGACGACTGCTTGGGCGACGGCGGCCATTGTGGCGTTGGGCGAGAATCCTAATGACTGGCAGACGATTGACGGTTTAACTCCGTGGCAAGCGTTGTTGCGCTATCAGAATGATAATGGAGGCTGGGGGTGGAAATCCGCTAACGATGTTTCGGTTTTTATGACGGCGTACGCGGTGCCGGCCTTGCTTGGCGTGCCGTGGCCGATTACCTTGTTAAATATCAGGACAATGACAGTTGAGACAAGCGAATCCCTGGCTGGCGAGCCGGTAATGGTCCCCTCCCCGGTGGTGGCCGGTGCGACGATAGAGCAGGTGTTAGATGTTCAGCCAGATGGTACGGGAGCAGAGGGCGTGATTGCTCCAGCCGGATTTATTTCACCCGGGGCCGGCGACCGTGTTTTTGTTATCGTCCTGTTTAGCCTGGCTAATCTGGGAATTGGCGTGGCCTTAGCTCGTCTGATGTTGCTATGAGAAAAAGTCCTTGGCGTTTATTATTTATTAGCTTACTGGCGGTTGGCTTAGTGGTTGTGCGGGTGAATGATCATATGCCAAACGTTACGCCGGTCGCCGCTATTGCTTTATTGGCGGGGGCGAGCCTGTCTCTGCCTTGGTCGGTGGCGGTGCCGCTCTCCGCCATGGCGATCTCTGATGCGTTTATTGGGTTTGCCTCTCTACCTATTACCGTGTCGGTGTACGGATCGTTTGCGCTGGCGGCCCTCTTGGGTCGGTGGCTTAAGCAGCGGCGGGGGGCGGGCCGCGTTATGGCAGCGTCGCTCGCGTCCTCGACCTTGTTTTATCTGATCACGAATGGGGCGGTGTGGTGGTTTAGCGGCCTTTACGCGCGCACGTTAGATGGCCTGGTGCTTTGCTACTACTTGGCGATACCCTTTTTCCGCAACACGATGTTAGGGGACATGGCTTACGCCGGAAGTTTATTTTTAGTGGTGCGCTATGCGCCAGTGTTGGTAAGTTTTTTCCACAACAAAATCAAGTCTCGTTGTGGTATACTGGTTGCTAGTTCTTCGGAAGGAAAGTAAAAAAGAAGGCGGCAACACCAGCCTCTTTTTTCTGGGTTTGATTTATAACATTAATCAAATAAATAAATGAATTATTTTAAAACATTGCAGCGGGTCAACATTAGGTTTTCATTGGACGATAGGGACGTGGCGCAGATTCCCACAATTCGTAAGCGGGACGGCCGGGTAGTGCCGTTTGCCGCGGAGAAGATATCGCAGGCGATACTCAAAGCGTTTGAGGTGACGGGCGAGGGCGCTACGGCTGATGCTGATTTTGTGGCCAAAAAAGTGGTGCGGGACGTGCTGAAGCTAAAGAAAGCTAGCCGCAGTGAGCAGTTTGTGCCTGATGTGGAGATGATTCAGGACTTAGTGGAAGAAGAGTTGATGCTTCAGGATTTTGTCAAGACGGCCAAGGCATATATTTTGTATCGAGAGAAGCACGCGAAGATGCGCGAGGCTAAGAGGGTGGTGCCGGCCCGCGTGAGGGATTTGGTGGCGGAGAGTAAGAAGTTTTTCCGGAATCCTTTAGCTGAATTTGTCTATTATCGCACTTACGCGCGTTGGATTGATGAAGAGGGCCGACGGGAGACATGGATTGAGACTACGGATCGCTATGTGAATTTTATGAAAGAGAATATTGGCAAGCGAATCAGTGACGAAGAATACAGCGAGATTCGCCAGACTATTTTAAACCAAGAGGCGATGCCGTCGATGAGGCTGATGCAGTTTGCCGGTAAGGCGGTGCGTAGTACTAACGTGTGCGCCTATAACTGCTCGTACATTGCTCCCCAGAGCTGGCAGGACTTTGCGGAGGTGATGTACGTGTCGATGTGCGGCACCGGGGTTGGCTTTTCGGTGGAGAGTCAGAATATCCAGTCTTTGCCTCAAATTCAAAGGCAGACGGGCGAGCGGTTGCCGGTGTATGTCGTGGCGGACAGTAAAGAGGGATGGGCCGACGCTCTGGCCTTCGGTTTGAAGACGTGGGCAGAGGGAAAAGATGTTGAGTTTGATTTGTCGCGTCTGCGCCCGGCGGGCGCTCGGCTTAAGACTATGGGGGGCAAGAGCTCCGGGCCGGAGCCGCTGCGTCGACTGCTCGAGTTTACCAGGGCGAAGATTTTGAACAGGCAGGGGAAACGGCTGGCCAACATCGACGCGCACGACATTTTGTGTAAGATAGGGGATTGTGTGGTGTCCGGCGGAGTGAGGCGCAGCGCTTTGATCTCACTGTCTGATCTTGATGATACGGATATGCGCGATGCCAAAAAGGGACAGTTTTATATCACGGAGCCGCAGCGCAGCCTGGCCAATGATTCGGCGGTGTATCACGAGAAGCCGGGGGCATCCGACTTTATCGACGAATGGGTGGCGCTGATGAAGAGTGGTTCCGGCGAGCGCGGCATCTTTAACCGCGGCAGTCTCCCGCAGACGTTGCCGAAGCGGCGCTTGGAAAAGTTGAAGGGCGGTGAGGTGCCACAGTGGGGCACCAATCCCTGCGGGGAAATTATTCTCAAGTCTAAACAGTTCTGCAATTTGACTGAAGTGGTGGCGCGGCCGAATGATACGGCGGAGACATTGAAACGTAAGATTAAGATAGCCACTATTTTGGGTACCTATCAGGCGACACTGACGCACTTTCCTTATTTATCTCGCGAGTGGCGGGAGAATTGTGAGACGGAGCGGCTGCTGGGCGTTTCCATTACCGGGCAGTGGGACTGCGAGACAGTGCGGTCGGAAAAAGTGCTGGAGGATCTCAAGGCGGAGGCGGTCAAGGTCAACAAGGAATATGCGGAGAAGTTTGGCATTCCGGAGTCAACTTGCGTTACTTGCGTTAAGCCTTCGGGCACGGTGTCGCAGGTAGTTGATTGTGCCTCGGGGATGCATCCGCGGCACGCGCGCTACTATATTCGTCGCGTGCGCATCTCGGCCACGGACGCGCTTTTCTTGATGTTGAAAGATCAGGGTGTGCCTTTTTACCCAGAGGTGGGGCAGTCTTCCGAGGATGCCAGCACGTACGTGCTGGAGTTTCCGGTTAAGGCGCCGACAGGAGCGGTGGTCAAAGACGATTTAACGGCGCTGGAACAGCTGAAGCATTGGAAAATGGTTAAGGAAAAGTATACGGAACATAATCCGTCGGTGACTGTTTCGGTGGGAGACGAGGAGTGGATTCGAGTGGCTGACTGGTTGTACGAGAATTGGGATTTGGTGGGAGGCTTGTCATTTTTACCGAGATCGGAACACGTGTATCAGCTGGCGCCTTATGAGGAGATTGACGAGAAGCGCTATAAAGAGTTGTCGCAGGCCATGGCTAGTATTGATTATGCCAAGATTGTGACGTACGAACGGGCTGACGTCACTGATGTCAAGATGGAGCTGGCCTGCGCGGCCGGTGTGTGTGATATAGGGTGATGTTGTACACCAGAGGGGGGGATGACGGCACCACGTTAATTTGTGACGGGGGAGGGGAGAAGGTGTCGAAACGCTCCAAGGTAATTGAGGCTTTGGGCAGTGTTGATGAAGTAAATTCCTGGTTGGGACTGTGCAAGGCGCGACTGCCGCTCGAGGTGGGATCGCTCAAGGAAATGATCCACGGCTGGCAGGAGGATTTATTTATTGTACAGGCGGAATTGGCCGGGGCGGACAAGACGATAGCGGCGAACAAAGTGAAAGCGTTGGAGGATATGACGGATAGAATTGAGCGGGAGTTGCCCGAGATTCACACGTTTTTTATTGCCGGCGAGATGGAGATATCGGCGCTGCTGGATGTGGCCCGGGCTTTGGCGCGCCGCGCCGAGCGCCGGGTGGTTGACGCGATAGAGTCGGGGGAAGTTACGGTGAGCGACAACACAAAAGCCTACCTCAACCGCCTGTCCAGTATTTTGTACGCGCTAGCGCGCTTGACTAACCATAAACTGGGTGTAGTGGAGAAGCCGCCGACGTACAAGTAAGAGCCCGATACGGTCTTTAGGGACAATTCAAAGGCAATTCAAAGGATTATCCTGTGAATTGCTGTTAGGAGCCTTGTGGAGGGTGTTTGTTGGGTGTTTAACTTGTGGCGTAGAAAAATGGTGTAGAAAAAAGACCGCCGATAACCACAGAATTGTTGTGAAATAAAAAAACCGCAGGGCGGGTGGCGTGCCGTGCGGGTAAAGAAAGTACGTTTTGTTAGGCGGTGGCCAGCAGTTCGGACAGCGCCGTTTCCAGCAAGGTAAAAGCTTGTAATTCGGTGGCATAGGGGATGGTGGCAACGACGCCTGGGTTGCCGCGAAGAAGTCGGGATATTTTCCCTTGCTTCAGCTTGGCGCCTTCGCAAAGGATGATGATGGGCACGCCGCTTCTGTATGCCATTTCCACTTCGATGCCGCCGCCCCAGCTGGGAGAGGTAGCTACAACAATAAGGCATGATGTTTTTTCGCAGACTTGCCTTCGTTCTGCCGCGTCAACTTGGGCGGGGGTGAAGTGGGCATGTCTTGTGGGGTCGTAGTGCTCGTGGGGTACGAAGGCACGTGTGCCGGTTATTCTCTGGCAGACATCAGCGATGCGTTCGTAAAATCTCTTAACAGTAGCTTGTATCCCGGGATCAAGTTCGGTTAGGGGGCCACACACGTAGACTGATTTTTCGTCTTGGTTGCTGTTCATGACAGTTTCCTTTGTATGAAATTGGGAAAGGTGCAGTGGCTATGTGACGGACAAGGTAATGATTATTGAAATGTTGAGTTACGGCAAGGGAAGAAGAGCACGAAGCTTCTTGCCCTGAAGCGGAAAATCAGGTATCAATTAAAGCATCACTATGATAGAGAGAACGTTGGCGATTGTGAAGCCGGACGGTGTGCAGCGGGCCTTAGTAGGGGAGATCTTGGGCCGGTTTGAGCGGGCTGGTTTAAAAATTGTGGGCATGAAAATGGTTGGGGTGGATAAAGAGCTGGTGGCCAAACACTACAGCGATGATCCAGTATATTTAGAAAGTGTCGGCCAAAAAGCGCTGGACAGCGCGAGGGAGCGAGGCGAAGAAATGAAGGAAACAGCTTTGGAGATTGGCACGCGGGTGCGGGGGGCAAATGTACGTTATGTTACAACCGGCCCAGTGGTGGCGATTGTTTTGGAGGGCAACACGGCCGTGCAGACGGTGCGTAATATGGTGGGGGGAACTAATCCCCTGACGGCGGATATGGGAACTATCCGGGGGGACCTGACCATTGATGACTATACACAGTCGGACAGGGAAAAACGGTCGGTGAGAAACTTAATGCATGCTTCGGAAAATGGAGAAGAAGCGGAGAGGGAGATTACGTTGTGGTTTACGGAGAGAGAGCTGCATGATTACCAGACGGTGATGGACAAGGTGTTACACGATCCAAACTGGGGAACGTGAAGAGGGCAGGGGATAAAGGAGCAGGGAGGATCGGACTGGCGGAATATACGCTGGTGGCGGTGGTGGCGGCATTTGTGTTGTTAAAGATGGCGTTTTCTTTTCCGAGATTTTCTGATGGAAACGCGTATATGTACATGG
>CAYSWF010000028.1:0-9706 GCA_964434765.1 uncultured Candidatus Saccharibacteria bacterium | reverse complement strand
GACGTACACCTTCTTTCAATTTTCCGGCATCCACTTCAACCTCGATTGCCTGCGTTGAGGTTCGGATATCCACCCCTTTGTCGGAGTGGTACCCCGCTCCTTTCTTTTCGGCAATTTCTTTTGCGATCCGATCGTGTTTTGTGAGTCCCATGGTAGTTATTCGTTAGTGGATAATGTCTTCCGATAGGCGTAGACATGCTTTGTGGTATAGTCCCCGCCACCGGAACCTCCGTCAGTGCCAAGAGTGTTGATAAAATACTCCTCAATCTCTCGAGCAACGCTCGCGTTTTCACACTCACGATAGCACCATTTCCCATTCTCTTTATCCACGTTGTGGTCGTTAAAGAGTCGTTCTTCCGGATCGGAGGCAATCCCGACATACCAGTCAGAGTATGTGCCACCGCGGCTCTGAATGTGTGCCTTGATTTCCGCCTTAATCGTTTCTTTAGGTTTTGCCATGAATTTGTCTCTTTATATAATGGTTACTGTCGGTTGCCTTCGACCACCTTGAGAGAAGGCGGCAACAAGGGTAGTATAGAACAAAGAGTAGAACAGAGTCAAGGCGTTCTTGACCCCCTTTCGGGCATGGGGGTATAATGGGGATATGAGCAAAAACCAATTACATCCATTTCAGCGGAAGCTTCTCGATTTATTGACTAATAATAACGACGAACTGCTTACTATCCGAGAAATGCAGGATGAACTCGGTGCTTCCTCAACGAGCGTGGTTGCGCATCATCTTGGCCAACTTGAGAAGAAGGGCTACCTCAAACGCAATCCCTATAACCCACGAGATTTTCAAATTTTGAAGGGGCCGGAAAAACAAGTTGCGTATTTGAATTTATACGGACTTGCGCACTGCGGTCCCAGCGGAACGATTTTAGACGATAATCCAATTGAGAGGATTCCCATTCCAACACGCCTCCTTTCTTTTTCGTCGGCGGAGGGTTTTCTTGTTAAGGCAAATGGTGATTCTATGTCCCCCAAAATAAATGAGGGTGATTTAGTTATAGCGAGACAGGTTCCCGATGCGGATAGTGGACGAGTTGTTGTTTGCGTCAATGACGGCGAAGCTCTAATCAAAAAGGTTCAAAAAGAAAAACAAGGAAACATTTTAATCTCTTTGAATTCTAAGTATCCTCCATTTTTGGCCGCTGATGATTTTCGTGTCGTCGGTGAAGTTCGAGGTATCATTTCAAATAAGGTGTGAACAAATTCGGATATGCCAGTTACTTTAGATAAAATTCAAACTCTAAACAAGAAACTCGAAAGTCGCTTTCGAGACAAGCTTGTTGTGAATAACGATCTGAAAAGAACGCTGGTTAGTTTTCAAGCGAACAAAAAAATCCCCGGCTATCGTTGGTATAAGTTCAAAGAGGGTTATTCTTCCGCACTCGTTGATTATGCGATTAACAAGTTAGACATCAAGAAAGGCAAAGTAATTGATCCGTTTGCCGGAAGTGGAGTATCGCTTTTTGTATCTGCGGAGCGCGGATTAGATGCAGTAGGCGTAGAGCTTTTACCGATTGGTGCAGAAATTATTGCGGTGCGCAAAATTATCTTTGAAAGCGCTAATCACAACGGCCTTGTTGATTTTTTGCAGAAATGGATAGAGAAAAAACCGTGGGAAAAAGAAAAGGGTGGCCGAAAAATTAACCATCTTAAAATTACTAATGGCGCTTTTCCAAACAAAACGGAAGAGCTTTTGGGCAAATTTCTTAATGCGGTTGATAGGGTAGAAAATAAAAAATATCGCCGCGTGTTACGCTTCGCTCTGCTTTGTATACTAGAAGAAATCAGTTTTACAAGGAAAGACGGACAATATTTACGCTGGGACTATCGCTCTGGACGTGGAAATGGGAAAAACAAATTTGATAAAGGCGAGATTAAAGAGTTCAACCAAGCCATTATCGGTAAACTCAACGATATTGTTTCCGACTTAGTGGGGGGCAACACTCTTTTTGATCTTATTAGAGAACCAAAAGGAGAATCAGGAGATGTTGAGATTCTGCAAGGGTCCTGTTTATCAATTCTTCCCAAGCTTGCTAGCAACGAATTTGACTTTTTGATGACATCACCTCCGTACTGCAACCGCTATGACTACACACGAACCTATGCCCTAGAGCTTGCCTTACTTGATGTTGACGAGGTTAAAATTAGAGATTTGCGGCAAACAATGATGTCCTGCACCGTTGAAAACAAAGACAAAGATAATCTTGATCGTCTTTTTTCGCGAGACACTTTCCGAAAAGCGACTAAAGCGTTTGATAATCAAAAAGAACTACGAGTGATTATCCAGTATCTGAACGAGAAAAAAGACAACGACGAATTAAACAATCCGGGGATTGTGCGAATGGTAAAAAATTATTTTTACGAAAGTGCATTGATTATTTTTGAGTGTGCACGGTTACTAAAAAGCGGGGCACCATTTGTAATGGTAAACGACAATGTGCGTTATGCTGGCGCAAATATTCCGGTGGATTTAATACTTTCCGATATTGCGCAGGGTGCCGGTTTTAATGTGGAGCAAATTTGGGTTTTACCTACCGGCAAGGGCAATAGTAGTCAACAAATGGGAGCACATGGTAGAGAAGAATTGCGCAAGTGTGTTTATGTCTGGCGTAAACTATAAAGAGAGCAACCAATTCACCAAGTCGTCCACCTGCTCGTCTTCGTTCAAGTTGGCAGCATGAGTTAGCTTTCCACTCTTTAACTGCTTAAAAATCTCCTTCGCCATTGCTGCCTCAATGGCCGCTCCAATGAAGAACAATGGCGGTGTACTTCTGCCAAATGCTGTACGGATGCGACCAAGAGCGCTATTAGCAGTTTTCCAGTGTTCATCTGCGCCAGCCGGGTCAATGCCTCCTTTTAGCTCGCCAAATGCAAGGTAATTGCTTTTGTCTTCTAAAAGTTCTTTTTCGTGTGTTTCGGCACTTCCACTTTTAATGAGAATCACATCAATGTTTTTACCGACCAAACGAGAAGTAACGTCAAAAAGTAAAGTCCTGCCGTTCCAGTTAACTCTCTGCACTTTCCCAGCTGGACTTTTTACAATTTGAATTTTCTTTTTACTTCCAGAAAGTCTTTTGATGATCTTTTCCGTCAATCTCGTGCCAGCAGAAGAACCAGTTAAATTGCGCATACTACCACCAAGAGCATCTCCACGTGTCAGAAGGTAACGATACAAAATATTTTCCCGGAATTCTGATCCTGCCTCTTTATGGATGCGAGTCAAAACCTTTTTAATTGCTCCATTCAGCTCGGCGTCGGTTAGTTGAGATTTCGCTTTATCAGAAAAGCCGCAGGCGTAGGCAAGATTATCTCGATATTTTTGAGACGCCAAAAGTTCCTCAACCGATTTCACTTTTTTAAGCGCCGCATAAAAATCTTGCGCTTCTTTAACAAAAGGGTCTGCTTTTTCTGTCTTTTGTAGCGCTTGTTCAAGAAAACCGTCGCAAATGGCGCGGTGTTTTGTTTGCAAATCTGACGCAGTTTTTATAAATTTGGGAATCATAATTAAGATTGGAAAAAGTTCGCGATACTGATTTTTAGGGATTTCGCAATTTTTTCTATATTCTCTAGGGTTATGTTCTTTTCAGCTCGTTCTATCATTCCGATGTAGGTTCTATGGACACCAGCACGAGCCGCCAATTCTTCTTGGGATAAACCCAACCTTGTCCGCTCTTCGCGGACTTTTTGACCAAACTTTATAAGCACGTCTTTCTTCATATCTGATAACTTTAGTGTATCCACTTGCTAACTTTGGTTCTACATACTATAGTTAGCACATGGATACAGGGAGTTCATACATTTTGCCCTGCGGAGCGCGGCGTACTCGCCGCGCGGAGCAGTCATTTCCGAACAAGTTACATTTGGTGCCGGGAGAGAGACTCGAACTCTCATGGGATAGATCCCACACGATTTTGAGTCGTGCGCGTCTGCCTGTTCCGCCATCCCGGCTGTGATGTATGTTAAGGTACCAGTTCCTTGCCCGCCGTAGCCCGAAGGGCGAAGGCTGGGCGCCATCCCGGCTGGTTGTTACCATACAATAAATGAACAAAAAGACAAGGCGTGTAAAAGCGGTGTTGTCGAAAGGACTACCATTGTTCTACACTGGTAGTATGTTGATTAGTATAGCGATGAACTCCTTCTAGCGCGAAGTTAAACATGGCTGAAGTTGTAGCAATTACTAATCAGAAAGGCGGGGTGGGCAAGACCACCACCAGTATTAATTTAGGCAGTTACCTGGCGTGTGGCGGGCGGTCGACGGTTATTATTGACCTTGATTCGCAGGCTAACACTACTTCTGGTTTGGGCGTGAAGCTGACCGCTGAAACTCCGACATTGTATGAGGTGTTGATTGGGCAGGTGAGCGCGCTGGATGCACTGCAACCGACGGGTCATGAGAATCTTAACGTCATTGCCTCGACCCCTAATTTGGCCGGGGCAGCCATTGAGCTGATGCAACAGCCGTATAGGGAGTATAGATTGCGGCGGGCTGTTAAACCGCTCAAAGAGTACTTTGACTTTATCCTGATTGATTGTCCACCAAGTTTGGGGCTGCTGACTATCAACGGGCTGGTGGCGGCTGATCGTCTGCTGATACCAGTGCAGTGTGAGTATCTGGCACTGGAAGGTTTGGGGCAACTGCTGAATACGGTGGAGTTGGTGAGGGCGCATCTTAACCCGCGCCTGCAGGTGTTGGGGGCGGTCTTAACGATGTATGATCGGAGAGTGGCCATGGCACGGAAAATTGTGCGCGAGGTGCGCAAGACGTTCCCGGGGTATGTGTTTGACAGTGTTATTCCGCGTAACACTGATTTAGCCGAGGCCCCGAGTGTGGGACAGTCTATTATTAGCTACGCTGGCGCCTCGAGGGGGGCGAAAGCGTATGAATATCTTTCAGAAGAACTCTTAAGTTTATACTCATGAAAAATATACTCAAAGGGGGGATTATGTCTCTTATTCCTAAACGGGGCGTCGCGGATGCGGATGATGTGCTTGACCGCATAGAGGAAGAAGAAGGGGTTGTTAAGAGGAAGGTGAACAGGGTCAAGATGGCAGGCGGGCCTGCCTCGCCGGCAGGCGGGCCAGTTAAGCAGAAAGTGAGTGTGGTGGCGGAGGAAGAGGGAGAGGAAGAAGAAATAACCGAGGCGACCCCGGAGAAGCCGTTGGTGACTCCGCTGACGATTGATGTTGATGATGAGGAGGAGGGTGAGGGAGAGGAAAAGACCGAAGAGGAGTCGGCCGGAGAGTTTGAAGAAGAAGGGGAGGAGAAGTCGGAAGGAGTAAGAGAGGAGGCAGTGGTAGCGGAGGTAGCGCGGGAAGAAAGCGCAATGTGGGACAAGCACGAGGGGGATGTCCAGCATGTGGCCGTTGGCGATATTCAGATTAATCCCTCACAACCACGGCGTAAGTTTGACGAGGTAGAGATGCAAGAGTTGACTGACTCCATTGCCCAGCATGGTATTCTACAGCCGTTGGTGGTACGGCGAAGGAAGGGTGGTTATGAGTTAGTGGCTGGTGAGAGGCGTCTGCGGGCTGCCAAAAGGCTGGGGTGGGACTATGTGCCCTGTGTGGTTAGGCGCGGTGTGCGCTCGGAGGCGGCGCGGATTGAGCTGGCGTTAATTGAGAACATTCAGCGTGAGGATCTTAACCCGGTGGAGGAAGCGATGGCTTACCAGCAATTAAATGAGGAGTACGGGATGACGCACGAGGAAATTGGGCAGCGGGTGGGGCGCAGCCGAGTGGGTATTACGAACACAATTCGTATTCTGCAGTTGCCGGAGGAGGTTCGTAAGGGTTTAGTTAATGGCACTATTTCTGCGGGTCATGCCCGAGCTATTCTGATGATACCTGACGAGGAGAAGCAAAAGCGTTTCTATCGGCATTTGGTGGCGGAAGGCCTGACGGTGCGCAAGGCAGAGACGCGGGCGCGGCGTATTCAGCGCACGATGGGCTTAGACGACCCACTGCGGCGCAAGCGCCGGGGGCGTACGGCTTTTGAGATTGAATACAGTGGCAGATTAGAGGATCGTTATGGCTACGACGCTAAGTTGCGGTTTAATGAGGATAAGAACCGGTTCGAGGTTATGTTTAAGTGCCATAACCAGAGAGACATCGAGGAATTATTGGGAATGTTGCTCGGCACCAGGCCTTTGCCGGAGAAGATGGACAAAGACGTAATTGAGGGCAAGAAGTAACTGGTTCGCGAATAGTGGTTGTTCCGTAGACGGGGTCGGTGTAGCGCATTGGTTGTTTATTTCGGGTTTTGCTTGGTGAAATGGCAAGTTTTATTGGAGCAGCGGATGGTGTCTTTAGCGCCGAGGACGAGCAGGCTTTGGCACTGCGGGCAAGCCTCGCCGGTAGGTTTGCTCCAGTAGGCATTAACGCAATTGGGGTATTGGTTGCAGGCGTAAAATAGGCGGCCGCGTTTTGAGCGTTTCTCAACAATTTCTCCGCGGTGGCATTTGGGACAGGGGAGACCAGTACTTTTTTCTATCTTTTTGATATGTTTGCAGGCGGGGTACCCGGAGCAACCGAGGAAGGGCCCGAAGCGGCCGCGCTTGATAACTAGAGACTCACCGCAGGCGGGGCATTTTTCGTGGCTGTTTTGCTCCTGTAATTCTTTTTCTGGGCCAACGGGTGCGGTGTGTTTGCATTCAGGATAGCCGGTACAGGCCTTAAATTTGCCGAAACGTCCCAGTTTTATGACCAGTTCTTTACCGCACCGGGGACAATTTTCACCGGTTTTTTCTTGAGTGAGTTTTTCTTTGCTGATGACTTGTTCTTTATTCTTAAGATTATCGTGGAAGGGCCGGTAAAAAGCTTCAATGACAGGCTGCCACTCCTTGCGGCCGGCGGCTATACGGTCGAGGTCGGATTCCATGTGGGCAGTGAATGCGGTGTCGACGATAGCGGGAAAATGTTCTTTAAGAAGATTGGTAACGAGGGTGCCGACTGCGGTTGGCACGAAGCGTCTATCGTCGTTTTTTTCCACGTATTCACGACGCTGGACGGTATCGATGGTGGGAGCGTAGGTACTGGGGCGGCCGATACCGTGCTCTTCCAGGGTCTTGACTAACGTGGCTTCAGAATAACGGGGGGGTGGCTGGGTGAAATGCTGTTCTGGTGACAGCTTAATCAGTTGAGGCGTGTCGCCTTCTTTTAATTGCGGTAGCAAGGTTTCTTTGAAAGCCGTTTTGGTTCCCAGGGCCTTGACGTAGCCGTCGAAAATGACGGTGGTGCCCGTGGCGCGGAAAGTGCAGGGGCCAGCTGTGATGTCGGCGATTACGTTTTGTAATTCGGCATCAGCCATCTGGGAAGCAATCATGCGCCGCCAAATAAGACGGTAAAGTTTGAATTGGTCGGGCGATAAATAGGCAGAAATTTTTTCGGGAAGGCGGGCGGGGTTGGTAGGACGAATAGCTTCGTGAGCTTCTTGGGCGCCCTTAGCTTTCTTCTTGTAAATTCGTGGTTTGTCTAAGGTATAGTTTAGGCCGAAATGTTCCGCTATTACCCGTTTAGCTTTAGCCATTGCTTCCTGGGCTAGGTTAGTAGAGTCGGTGCGCATGTAGGTGATAAGACCAACGGGACCCGCTTCACCAAGATTAATTCCTTCGTATAGTTGCTGGGCCAGCGACATGGTTTTTTTGCTGGGGAAGCCAAGCAGGTTAACGGCGGCTTGTTGCAGAGTGCTGGTAGTAAAAGAGGGGGGCGGGGTGCGTTTCCTGGTTTTAGTTTCGACTTTAGTTACGGTAAATATTTGTCCAGTTAGTTTAGTTACGATCTGGTCCATTGCTTCTTTGGTGGGGATGCCGAGCCGAGGGATTTTCTTGTCGCTCAAGGCGTAGAGAGCGGCGGAGAAGGCGTGATTGTTGTGTGACAAATTAGCCAGCAAGGTCCAATATTCTTCTGACTGGAAAGCGTTAATTTCTTCCTCGCGCTCGACAATTAAGCGGACAGCTACGGATTGGACGCGGCCGGCGGAAAGCCCCCGGCGCACTTTTCTCCAAAGTAAGGGGGAAAGCTCGTATCCCACCAGACGGTCGAGCACGCGACGGGCCTGTTGGGCGTCGACACGGTGTTGGTCGATGTCACGAGGATGAGTAATGGCATGCTGGATAGCGCTCCTAGTAATTTCATCGAAGGTAATGCGTTTAGCCTTACGATCCGGAGTTTTGAGGATTTCCTTAAGGTGCCAAGCAATAGCTTCTCCTTCGCGATCCTCATCAGTGGCGAAGTATATTTCATCGGCCTGCTCGGCCGCTTTCTTGAGGGCAGTGACGTTTTTTTTGGCCTTGGTGGGAATAACGTATTTAGGTTTGAAGTTGTTGTTTGTATCAACGCCGAGAACGCTTTTGGGAAGATCGCGGACATGGCCGTAGCTGCTTTTGACGGTGAATCCTTTACCCAAATATTTTTGAATAGTTCTGGCCTTGGCTGGCGATTCGACAATGACTAACTTCATAGTTTATGGGGCATAGCTTTGATACTAGCTGTGAGTTAGCCGGTAATGCAATGTTTAGTCAAGGATCGATTATTTTTTTATGTATCTCATACCACCGGCGTTTTGGGCTATCTCAAGCAGCTCGAGCTCTGTAAGGGTCACGGCCAGCGTGGCCGTGGGCAGCTGGGTTTGTGTGGTGAGCTCGTCTATGTGTTGGGGTTGGTGGGATAAGGCGGCAGCTACGGTTTTTTGGTCTGGGGTAAGTTCTGCCTGGGTCTGTTCGGCTATGTCGGGCGGTTTAAGGCCATACAAGTCTAGTATGTCCTGGGCACAAGTTACGGGGGTGGCGCCTTGTTGAATGAGGAAGTTGACGCCGGCGGCTAAGGGGTCAGTGATGGCGCCGGGGACGGCCAGCACTTCGCGGCCGGACTCTAGGGCCAGGCGCGCGGTGATGAGAGAGCCGGAGCGCTCGGCCGCCTGCACTATAAGTGTGGCTTGGGCGAGACCGGCGATGATGCGATTACGAGCGGGGAACTGGCCTAGATGAGGAGGAGTGCCGGCGGAGTATTCTGAAATAACAACTCCCCCACTGTCGATGATTTGGTGTAGAAGTTTAACGTGGAGTCTAGGATAAATGGAAGAATCGTTGATACCAGAGCCGAGTACGGCGACCGTTGGCACGCCGTACTCGAGGCAGAGGCGGTGAGAGGCGGAGTCGATGCCATAGGCTAGACCGGAGACTAGCGGGAGGCCTGCTCGCACGACCGGCGTGAGTATTTTTCGCACGCATTGTTGCCCATAAACATTGGGCCGGCGGCTGCCGACTGCAGCCAGCAGCTGGGGGGCGCTTAAGATGGCGGGGTGGCCGCGCAGGTACAGTGTTTGCGGTGGGTCATGGATGGCGCGCAGCAGCGGTGGGTATAATGAGTTGTCTGTACTTATGGTTTGTATTTGGTCTGACATTTTTTAATTCTAGCAGTATTCGTTGGACGAGGCGGGGTGTTATGCTGTCCACCTCAAGGGCTAGGGTATGGCCGCGGGCGTGCCAAGCGCTAGCGGGGGGCAGGTTAGCTAGAACCTCCGGCAAGTTTTTTCCCTGCAGTGTTAGCCGTTGAAAAGGGGTTTGGCCTGGCGGCGAGACGGTAGCGGAACTAATTTTGGTCAGGCCAAGGTGAGCGGCGACCTGTCGAAGCCGGAGCAATAAGAGGAGATGGCAAGTGGCGGGGGGTAAAGGACCGTAGGATTGTTTTAGTTGCT
>CAYSWF010000027.1:9226-9839 GCA_964434765.1 uncultured Candidatus Saccharibacteria bacterium | reverse complement strand
ATAACAGCCAAATAATCGTCACTTGGGAGAAAGGAAAGAAATTGCTGCCGGCCGCCCAGAAGGCAAATAAAAAGTAGGCCGCGAAGAAGAAACGGGAGATCACGATTATGATGGGCGTACCACGTTTAGTATATATGTCAGCTGGATCGCGCATGGAAGGTGGGCACAGAAGGAATCGAACCTTCGACTTCTACGATGTGAACGTAGCGCTCTACCTCTGAGCTATGTGCCCGTGATATTGTTAGTCTTGTTATTTTGTTGTTTGGCTGAAGTTTGTGGTTGTACCTGACGTTCTAATCGATTAACTATAACCTGATAAGGCTCGGCGAAAATCTGACGGAGGAATAAGTCGTTGAAATTACGGCGGTAGCGGTATTCATTTTCAGTAATGGGCGTATAGGTAATTTCCTGTCCGATATGTTCTTCAATGCGCTTAGCAAAGATTTCCAGCTTACGCTCTTCAATATTACCAATAATTAGAAGATCAGTGGGAGAGTTTACGGCGCCGGTAAATAGACCCGAGGCGACAGCGAAGCGCACATCCCCGATACGGTGTATATTTTTAAACAGACTATCATCCAGGCGAGGACCAGCTTTTTTCATAACAGCTGTC
>CAYSWF010000027.1:3708-9216 GCA_964434765.1 uncultured Candidatus Saccharibacteria bacterium | reverse complement strand
GACAAGAGAATAAAATTCTGATTCACGGTGTAGTACTTTCGTCGCCGGTTAGCATAGGAACTTAGCATGCCAATTTTCTGTAGAATGTCAAGTTCGCGGCGCACGGCGTTAAGCCGCTCACCTACCGAACGGGCTATTTCCCGAACGTAGAAAGGTCGCGAGATGCCCGTGGTAAACAGGGTAATCACCTTAACGCGAGTGCGTGAACCAAAAATTTTCTCTAACGGAAATGGTTTGATGTCCATACTTAAGTTTGCCTGCTGAACCGAGTGTACTCACAAGTGCTGCTAAAATGCAATAAATCCTATATACTACGTACGTATATGAGGGTGGATGTAGACGAGCTTGTTTTCTTTGATGATCCGCACGTAGTGGGTGATACCTTTATTTTTGAACCGACGGGCAGCGAAGAACCACTGGGAATGCTGCTAGCGGTGGCTGAAACAGAAGAGCGTGAGGGTGTAGGACGAGAGTTGCTGGAGACGACGATCGCGGCCGCGCAGCGAGAGTATTACCGAGACGTGCGACGGGGCATGCTGACTAGTTTCGAGTCAGCACTGCACCAAGCTAATTTAGTATTGCATGACGTAGGAGAGCGGGGCGTACGTGACTGGATGGGATCATTTCACGTGGCTTTGGGGGTGCTGTCGGGGCGCACGTTACATGTCAGCTCAGCCGGCCACGGTCACATTCTATTGGCCAGAAGACGACGGGTTACCTCTTTAACAGATAATTTATCACACTCCCCTATTACCGATCCACTACGGACTTTTTCCCAAGTAGCAAGTGGCGTGGTGAGTAGCGGTGACGTGCTTTATTTTGGTACCTCTGGACTGGAGCAGGTATTTCGTCGGGGGGATTTGGCAAGCTTTGCTATTGGTCACTCGGCGAGAGGAATTGCGTTAAGGCTACAGCAGTTATATGAAGATCAAAGTAATCACCTGCCCGTGGCGGTCCTCGTGGCAACACTTATACCGGAGCACGTGGCCTTGCCCCGAGAGATGCCAACGAGTTATGAGACGACGCAACGGAAGCCAATTTCGATGTCAAATTATCTAAAACCGCGCCAGCCTCTTGATATCAACCGCTCGCTTTTAAAGCGCGTAGTGCAGGTAGCAGGCCAAGCCTTGGTGTATTTGGGAAGAAAACTAAAGAGTGCGCTGTGGCCATTAGTGGTGCGTGGCTCACGCAGTGGCGGGTGGATGTTGTATAAGGCTTCTCGCACGGCGGGCCGTAATGTTTGGTCGCTGACGCAACAGACATTACCAAAAGCTAAGGCGGTGTCTGGTAAAATTTCTTTAGAGCGCTTTCAATCGTGGCCGCAACGTCTTAGAGTGGGGCTGCGAGGCTGGGTTACCTCGCTACCGGCGAGTAGTAAGGTGTTTGCGATATTGGCTTTGCTGCTAGCAGGAGCGCTAGTGTTCAGTTTAGTTATGTTACAGAAAAAACGGGCAGATGATTGGCAGTTTCAACAGGCCAGTGAATTGCTTAACGAGGCGAGAACTAAGAAGGAAGCGGCGGCCACAGCACTTATTTACGATAACCGCGACCAGACTCGTAGCCTGTTACAGGAGGCTAGAGGCTTGGTGACCAGTCTAAGAGATACAAATTTGTATCAGGAACAGGCAGCGGAGTTGGCCAGTGATATAACGGCGGTGTACGACCGACTGGACAAGGTGTCTCGAGTGACTAGTCAGCAGAGACGCGTCGTTGGTGATTTCGCCTCGGTTATTCCGGGAGGAAAATTAGTTCAACTGTTTTGGCTGCAAGGTAATCTTTTTGCCTTTGATTCAGCTAACAACACTATTGTGAGAATGACACAGGAAGGGACGCCCCAAGTTGTTAGTAAAACGACCCAGGGTATAGGGTTGTTCACGGTGGGCATAACACACGAGGCCGATAAGTCATTAGTGCTGGCGACTGATAGTCCAGGTATAGCGTTGTTCGATGCCAAGACTGCAGTGCTGCAAAAACAAGAGATTGCGCTACCCGCGAGTGAACCGGAAGTGGTGGCGCTGGCAACGTACGGTAATCGTCTTTATTTGTATGATCGCACGGCTAAGAATATTTATGGTTACAGTAAGACGCTGCGCGGTTACAGTGGAGGAGACGCGTGGATTACTGCGGCAGACTTTCCGCGGGATAATATCGTCGACATAGGCGTAGACGGATACATCTACACTCTGCATAAGGACGGTACAGTCAGAAAATTGCTAAAAGGGGCGCCGGTACCCTTTACATTAGAGCAGGTGGAGCCGGCTATTTCAGAGTCGTCCCGGTTGGTGATCAATGAGAACCTGCGACACTTGTACGTGTTTGATCGGCCCAACAAGCGGGTGGTCATCTTTGATACAACAGGAAATCTTAATCGCCAAATTTATCTTGGTGACGACAGTGCGGCGAATAGTGCCACCGTTGACCCGGAAGAGACGACATTGTACGTACTGGACGGCACGCAAGTGCTGGCCGTGTCACTGGCGGAGTAACGCACCGGGGAGGAGCGTGATTCTTTGGCCGGGTTCGACTTCGCCTTTGATGATTTTCTGGGCGACGGCATATTCGACGGTGTCCTGAATGGCGCGGGCCAGGGGGCGGGCGCCGAACTCCGGATTGTAACCAATCTGTACGAGGAAGTCGGCTAGCTCATCGGTGATGGCGATGGTGACACCATGCTCGGTGTCCAGACGTTTGTTGAGCTGGCGCAGCATGAGAACGGCGATGCGACGAATATGCTGGCGGCTCAAGGTAACATACGTGATCACACCATCGAAGCGGTTGAGCAGTTCGGGACGCAGAATATTATTGCTCAAAATATGTTCTTTTAACTTTTCATCAAAGCCGTCCGGCAGTTGTCCTTTTTTACTGGCCTGGCGAATAAGTTCGGCACCGGCATTGCTGGTGGCTATGATAATGGTGTGTTGAAAAGAGTATTGGCGGCCCCGAGCATCAGTGAGGTGTCCTTCATCAAACACTGGGAGAAATAACTGGTGAACTGACTGGTTAGCCTTTTCAAACTCGTCCAGCAAGAGAACGGTGAAAGGATGGTCGGCGATGAGCGAAGTAAGGCGGCCAACGGGATGATCTAGACTGCCAATTAGGCGAGCTGTAGCTTCTTCGCCCTGAAACTCGGACATGTCGAGACGTACCATGTGTTCTTCGGAGCCAAAGTAGACTTCGGCCAATGTTTTAGCTGTCTCTGTTTTGCCGACACCGGTTGGTCCCAGAAAAAGAAAAACACCGATGGGCCGTTTTTGACTGCGAACTTCGGCGCGGGCCCGGATCATGGCGTGGGCGACAGTCTTGACCGCGGCCTCCTGGTTTATGAGGCGACGGTGCATTATTTGTTCTAGATCTAGAAGCCGTTCCCTTTCTTTGTCTTTGAGCTCTCCCAGGTTGAGGCCGATCTTGCGCGAGATTAATTGCTCAATATGACTGGCGGTAAGCACGGAGGCGTGCTCGCTCTGGGCAGCTACAATGGCTTCCTCTAGAAAATCAAAGGCGCGCTCGGGAAAAGGAATGTGGGGCAGAATAGAAGAGGTGTCTTCCACTAAGGTATGGATGGTCTTGTATGGTATGTAGAGCCCCGCCTGACGTTCGATGGTTGGAACAGAAAGGGCGAGGCGTTTCAGAGTGGCCGCGGCGGTAAGAGAAGGAACTTGAACGACTTCGAAGTAGTGAGTTAGTTGTTGATTGGGCTTAAGACGCAGATGGTACTCGTCGGAAGATGTTATAACCAGGACGCGGACGGTCATAGAGGCTAAGAAGGGCAAGAGTATGTCAGTTAAATCAATACGCTGCTCTCCGGTTTGACCAAGTACGCTACTTAAGCCGTCGATGACGGCAATGATGTTACCCGCGCGTTCCATTTCTCTAAGTGCTTTAAAGATAACTGTCATCTGCGTGGCACTGGATTCGCCTTGGGCTAAGAGTTCGCCGATATTGATATAAAGTACGCGCTGTCCGATCAGAGCCGGATGGGCCGAACTGGTCCGGATACGCCAGGCGAGTTGACGAATGATACCGAGGCGCCCGACCCCGGGATCGCCGACTAAAAGCACGTTGGACTGGCGTTGACGGGCCAGGGTATTAATAAGCTCGGTTACTTTTGACTCGTGACCATAGATGATATTATCCCAGATGCTGCCGGGAGGAAGGCGTGTGAAGCGGTCGACAAATGACGTGTAGCCGGAGGCCCAAGAGAGTCCGAGACCGGTGAAGGCAAGTAAGTTATCTTCATCCCACCAGCGCCGGCGGGCAAGCTCTTGGCTGCGGCGCTCGGAGCCCCACCATAAAGTAAAGAGCACATCGTCCTTGGTTAGGGCAGCGGCACGTAAATGTTGGCGCAGGCTGGGATGAAGTAGAAGGGCCCCAAAAGCATGTTCGGGCGCTATGACAGGCTGCTGGAGGGAAATGGTCAGTTGTAACATACGGCGGGAGAACTCGGGCCAGGCCAGATCGGGCAGGACGGAATCTTCAATGACGTTGATTACTTTCCTTCTGTCGAGCTGCAGGCGCTGCAGTAGGTGGTCAATGGCGGAAGAGTGCATGAGAGAGCGAACAGCACGCTCCAGACTAGACTTTTTCTTGGCGAGGGCGTGACTGCCAAAGATAAGCAGTAATGAGAAGGACGCGGCTTCTGCGACATTTAAAGCGCTTCTGCCTCCCGGGGCCGGGAGTGAGTCAGCGGTGCGCGGGGGAGGCAGATAAGGAAAATATGAAGTACCAAAGACGAGAAGAAGCAGGGCGCCGGCCGCTAAACTAGAGAAGAGAGCGGCTAGGCCTAGGAGTAGTATGTTGGTAGTAAAAAATATAAACACAAACCAAGCGGCCAAGCTTAGGACTGTGGCCATGAGGAAAATTGCCACGATAATGGAGGAGGCTAGAAGCCGGTAGTTGCTTACTTGCTGGTAGCGACTTTTGGCATTGAAGTAGTAACCCATGAGATTAAAATCTTTAAAATGCCGAGGATAATAAGGCTAGACCGATGGACAAGCTAACCAAGACAATGAGGGGCCAGCTTATAAATACGAGGAAGGTGGCGGCGGCTAGGAGCACGAAGATAATCTCGGCGATAAGCCAAACCAGCAGTACGGCGGAGCGAATCAGGAGACCAATGAAGCGAGAGACTTGGTTCCAGGTGAAAGTTAAGGCGAGGTTGCTCAAGGTGCCGCCGCGGTAAGGAATAGCATCTTTGTGCCAGTGGGCCAAGAGAGTGCGCAACATAAATTTGACAGAGAAAAAGCGCCACAAGGCTCGCTCAAGATTCCAAAGTATTTGCAGAAGGATTTTGGGGGCCCACACATACTGCCAGTAAAAGTAATCGACCAGCATGTGTTTATAATAGCACGTTAATAGGTCAAGGTGCCTTGTCACGGCACGTCCCGTTCGCTCCAGCCTTCGCTCTAGGCTTCGGCTGGCAGGCATTCTCGCCCCGTCGCTCGCCCGAGGTCGGTCGCGACCGACAGGGCCCGCGAGCGACGGGGCCTGCCGCCCTGCTGACTTTTATTA
>CAYSWF010000027.1:0-3698 GCA_964434765.1 uncultured Candidatus Saccharibacteria bacterium | reverse complement strand
GGCTTCTTCGAGTTTCTTCTTCATCTCCTCGGCTTCTGCTTTAGGCACGTTCTCTTTGACAGTGGCGGGCGCTTTGTCGACAAGGTCCTTGGCATCCTTCAGACCCAGATCAGTTACGGCGCGGACAGCTTTAATGACGGCTATTTTTTGCGAGCCGGCGACGGATAGCTCGACAGTGAAGGACGATTTTTCTTCCACGGGCGCACTCTCCGGCGCTCCCCCTGCTGTCGCAGGCGCAGCTATGGTGGGCAAGGCGGCGCTGACGCCGAACTTATCTTCGAGAACCTTGACTAGCTCGGAGAGTTCAAGCACGGACATATCTTCGATTGTTTTAACTAACTCTTTGAATTTCTTGGGGACTTCAGCTTTTTTTTCTTTCTTTGTTTCTTCTTTGGTCTTTTCTTTGGTTTCTTCTTCTTTAGGCATAATAAATAATTTTCAACGATTAATTTTTAACTTTTAGGCTGGTGCGTTGGCGCTTCCTTTTTGTTCGGCAATGGCTTGCAGAACTCGAACGGCGCGGCGCGGGATGCCGGAGAGGACGGTAACGAGGCCGCGGGTGGGGCCAGCGACAACACTGACAAGATGGGCGAGTAGTTCATCACGAGATGGCAATCTAGAGAGGGAGGTAACTTCCTCCAGTGAAAGCATGTCGCCGGCGAGAAGGCCGCCCAGAAAACGAATTTTTTCCTGGCGCTTCTGGACAAAGGCATTGAGCGTTTTGGCTGGAGCAACGGCGTCATCACCCCAAACAACCGCTAATTGCCCGGCGTGCGCGGTAGGGTTGAAATCCAGCTTGATGTTACGCAGAGCAATTTTGAGAAGCCGCTTGGGGACAACACGCATACGGCCACCGACGGCATGTAAATTACCGCGCAGCTCATTTACTTCTTCCACCGTGAGGCCATTGTAGGCTAAGAAAACTACTGACAAGGCCGCCGAGATACTTTCCTGCACTTTATTGACGCTGTGTTCTTTTTGTTTTCTGGTTAGGGACATGGATTTATAAATAGACCGCGGTCATCCGCGGACATGAATACAGTTATTGGCTGTCTTCCTGTTAGGGTCCCCCCTTCGCCCCTCGACAAGCTCGGGGCTGCGGGGGGGCAGGCTTATGGGCTTACGCCCTGCCCCAAGTCTTCGGATGACTTATTTAATATATGACACGGCCGCTGGGAAAATGCAAATTAGCGGAGATACTTGGCTTTGTTGGCATTGTGCTCGTCAAGGGTGCGGGAGAATATAGTTTCGCCATTAGGTGCTGACAGATAATAGTAATAATTTGACTGTTCCGCTTGCACGGCTGCGACAATGGCCCGTAAGCCAGGATTACTGATGGGCCCGGGGGGCAGACCCTGATAACGGCGTGTGTTGTAAGGAGAATCAACCTCCAGGTCTTGCTGGGTGAGCGGCTGGTCCCATTTATCAAGCGCGTAGCGAATAGTGGCATCGGCATCGAGGCCGACACCGTCGTCGAAGCGTTTCCATAAGACACCAGAGACAAGCGACATATCTTCGTCACTTTGCACCTCGCGTTCTATGATGCTGGCCATGGTGATAATTTGGTCAAATGTCCGGCCTTGGGACTTGGCTTCACGAAAAAGGTCGGCAGAAAACTTTTCATTAAAAGTGGTTAGCATGCGCCGGACAACATCTGACGGTGTGTCATCAGCAAAGACACGATAAGTGTCAGGAAAAAGATACCCTTCCAGATCACGCTGGGGAGGAATTTCGCTTAAGAAGGTTAATTCGTTGGCATAGAGAGAGGGGGTAGCGGCCTGAATAAAATCATCCTGGGTACCAATACCCCGGGCGGCGGTGCGAGCAGCCATTTGCCGCAGGGTGAAGCCCTCGGGATAAGTAATAGTCAATTCGTCGGGGGCCGTGTCGCCGGTGACGAGACGTTTTATGACAGCCCGTACCGGCTCGCCCTGCGTAAGAAGGTAGGTGCCGGCCTTTAGGTCGCTGGCAGCGTTTAGACGCCAGGCATAATAATGCCAGGGGAGGGAGCGAGGGGTGAAATCCTGCTCGATGAGCTGGCTCCAAACACGATTGGCGGGGTCGCCTTCTGCGACAACAAGTTCGCCACTGTGCTGCATCGTCGCGGTACCCCAGACTAGCTTAAAGGCGCCGTAGCCGATTAGCACAAGCAGAGCTAGAACAATGACGATGAAGACAACAAAACGTCCTGGCCGCACGATGGTGATCATAAAACGTCTGATTTTTTCTCCTCTCTAAGCCGCTCGACTACCTCCTTAACGCGGTGAGACTGGCCTTTCTTGGTGACCAGGACAGCATCGTCGGTGACAACAATGATGGTGTCTTTTAGGCCAATGAGGCAGACGGCTTTTTTGGTAGCGTTGTAAATGTAGTTATGTTGGGAGTCGATGTGAATGTGGTGGCCACGGGGCATGTGATCGCCTGCTTGACCGAAAACTCTTTCCACTATTTCCCAATTGCCAACGTCGCTCCAGCCATAATCACCGGTGATGGCCATGATACGGGGCGTTTTTTCAATGAGAGTGTATTCGATGGAAATTTTAGGGAAGGCACTGTAGGCGGCGGCTACTTGTGACTGGCTGTTGGATGCAAGGGCTTGGGAGAATCCTTCAATGGCGGGGATAACTTCTGGGCTTTGTTGTTGAAGTTCCGATAATAGGTAGGCGGGGCGCGCGGAGAAATAACCTAAGTTCCAGAAGTAGTTACCGGCAGCGACAAACTTCTCGGCGGTGGTTTTGTCTGGCTTTTCTTTAAAGCAGTTGACGTAATACACGTCTTCATGTCCGTTCACCGGGTCTCCGGCTTCTATGTATCCGAGGGTTGTTTCCGGTGTTACGGGAACGTGACCAACTACAATGATGAAGTCAGGGTGGGCAGCAATAAGTTCAGGGATTTGGCGTAAATCCTCAATAAAGGCGTCTTCGTTCGTGAATACATGATCTGACCACATAAAGACGGTGGGTTCATGGGCTTGGCCGAGATGTTTCAAACGCAAAGTTATGGTGGCAAAGGCGGCTGTAGTGTCGCGCTTGGCCGGTTCGTAGAAAATGTGGTCATCGGCAACATCAGGCAGAAACTGCTTGATTTGCTTTTGGTAATCTTGGGCGGTGGCGACGTATATATTTTTCTCGGGAGTTAGAGTTTTGGCTCTAACAAACGTATCTTCCAGCAGTGTCTGACCGGTGCCAAGATCGATGAATTGCTTAGGTTTATTTTGGCGAGACAGGGGCCAAAGTCTAGTTCCTCCCCCGCCCGCCATAATGACAACGTTCATGGGTCAGGTTGTACCATGGTTGTGTGAAAAAATAAAGGGCTTCATACTTGAGGCTATGGGAATTGCGGCGCAATGTTTGCACGGAGTGCGGGTGTGTGTAATCCCGCGGCCGGAGAATAATTTTCGTCCCTACGCATTACACCGCCGGCCGCTGGCGGTGGTGACAGGTATTTTGTTAATCACCAAAGCGCTGGCACTGGCGACAATTGCTTTGACACCGCTGCCGGCGGAACTGTCGACCATAACCGCGGCCAGAATTGTGCAGCTGACAAACCAGGAGCGAGCTCAAGCAGGCTTGAATGAACTGACTGTGAACAGCAATCTCGCGGAGGCAGCTAGGCAAAAGGCACAGAATATGCTTGATGAGGACTACTTTGCCCATATCTCCCCCAGCGGAGTAACGCCTTGGTTTTGGATGCGTAAG
>CAYSWF010000026.1:9131-10048 GCA_964434765.1 uncultured Candidatus Saccharibacteria bacterium | reverse complement strand
TGACGAGCGGCTGTTTAGACTTGGTTTTAAGGTTTTGAGACGGGCAGCCGGATTCATCGTGGGCGCACTGGCGTCGCTGGTAATTAGCTTTATAATGCTGATGTTTTTGATAATAGTGGCGGCAGTAGTGGTAGTATTATTGTAGAAACCATTATGAAGAGAGGAATAATAAATAAATTATTACTGGGGAGCTTGGTCGCAGCGGTAGCGGCAGGGTTGCTGGCGGTGCCAAGCATTTCGGTGGTACAAGGGGGCCAAGCCTGTACTCCGGGAGGATACGCCAGTTGTCCCACCAACTATATTTGCAAACAAAAGACTCCTGGCAGCAATTTTACCTGTGAGTGTGCTTGGGGCGAAATAGAAGTGGGGTTGTTCAAAATTAAGGAGGGTGTCAGCATTTGCAGTCTCGTGGGAACTTCAGGCGAGGGCCCTGCTTGGTTTGTCCAGCAGGCGGTCACGGCCGTGATGGCGCTGACGGTTATGGCGGCGGTGGTGAGTATAGTGATTGGCGGATATATCTATATGACGGCCGGGGGGGACGCGGACAGGGTGCGCACGGCGAAGGTATGGATTGGGTCAGCGATATTGGGGATTATTTTGGCGCTGCTGGCGTGGTTAATTTTGGCTTCTATTGCGACTAATTTGGTGAAGTTTCCTTCCCCTTCCGCTTCTCCTTCTTCCTTTCCTTCCCCCTCCCCTTAATTTATTCTAGGAGGCTTGGCGATGAGCAGAGTGATTAAAGCCCAGTGCAAGACTGTTAGGTCGTTCTTCCAGTAAATAGTGTCGGTGAGGCCGAACAGCAATAGCGCTAGCAAAGCTAGTGTTATTGCTTGGGCTTGCCGCGGGTCCTGTCGCGCTGGCTTCCTCCCAGGCCTGCGGTCACAGTCGCACTGCGTGCTTGATGTGCCTCGGCCTGG
>CAYSWF010000026.1:2545-9121 GCA_964434765.1 uncultured Candidatus Saccharibacteria bacterium | reverse complement strand
GCGGATAGACCAAAAATTGAGGCTGGCGAAAGCTAATAATCCAAGCAGGCCTGTATTTAACCAGAAAGACAGAGGCCAATTATGAGGATCCCTATACATATATTCAGCCAAAGGCTGAATACAATTGGCAATTTCCAATTTACCCAGCCTTTGCTCTCCGGTAGACCTAGAGTTTCGGCAGGCACGGCAATTTTCAAACTGCTGGAATCGTTCATGCAGTTTTTGCTGATAGGCGGGCTCAAAAGTGCCCAGGCCGACACCTAGTATCGGGTGCTCTTTTATAAGTTCCCAGGATATTGACCAAAGTTGCAGGCGCACGGAGATGGAGTTGGGAGAGTGGGTGAGGTAATTTAGGCGGCCGGTTGAGGATAGATAGGCGGCGGCCAGTATTAAGACGAGGGTCAGCGCCAGCAGGGAACGCTTTTTTTGGTATGAGTTGGTCCACAATATTATGCCAAACAGGAGGGCGAGCGTTACTGCTATAAGAGCCGCGACTGACTGGGTGGCTAGCAGAGCGGCGGCTAGGGGGGTACCCAGCAACCAGCGTCTGTGCCAGAGCGCAATAACCAGCAGGGGAGCAAGGAACAAAGCGAGGGAGTTGGGAACATCGTAGACGCTTGTGACTCGATCTAAAGTGAATATTTGCCATAGGCCGACAACTGCTACGGCGACACCGGAGGCTAAAAGAGCGTTTATAATTTTCAATTTACCCAGCCTTCGCTCTTCGAAAAACTCAGAGCTTCGGCGGGCACGGCAATTGGCAATTTTCAAACTATTAAAACTGACACCGTGGACCAGCCAGCCAAGAAGAATGGGTACAAATATCCAGCTTTTGAGGATACCGAGGCTGGTATAGGGATGGGGCGAAATGTAAGCGGAGAGGGAGGAAGCTAGAATAAATAGGAGGACTAGGATAGTGAAGATAAAAGGCAGGCGTTGCCAGGCGGCGCGCCAGCTAGAGCGAATGACCGGTTGGATAAGACCAGCAAGAGCGACGACTATAATGGCTAGCTCGAGAAAGTTAGTGGGAATGCCAAATACGGAGAAGCGCAGCAGATAAGAAGGCAGGAGACCAGCGAGTAAGATAACAGCTGTGCGGTGTTGGGAGTAGGATAGCAGAGCGAATAAGAGAAGGGCGGGAGTAAGGAAGAGAGTAATCATAAATCCAAATGTCAGCGCCCTATGTAAATTAAGTCACTCGCGGGTCCCACCTTCGCTAAAGCTATGGTGGGCAAGCCTGACGCGGCGGGAGCCCTCCGGCGCCTGCGGCCGCAGTCGCACTTCGTGCTTGGTGCTCCTCGTCGCCGGTTTCCCGCCGCGTCACCCGCGGTTGGCGGCCTTCGGTGATAAGTGCTAGGGCAGTGATGACAATAAGAGTAATTAGCAAGTGCGAGTAAAGCAGGCTGTTAACAAACTGGCTGTGTATAAGGAGTGTGATAAAACTGACTAAAGCGGCTAAGGTATAAGGGTTGTTATTGGATAACCACCGGCGGAATAAGACTTGGCTGACGAGAGCCCAGGGAGCAAAAAAGAGGGCGACGCCGATGAGACCAGTGGTTGCCCACAAGGTAATCAGGCTATTGTCGGCGCCGGCGCGCGAGTGAATAGTGAAGTTGGAAATTAGACCAGATCCGGCGGCGGCAAATTGGTAAGCATTGTACCCTACGCCGAGCCAAGCATGCTGCTGGACTAGCTGCCAAGCCTCTTTGAGCGCGGTGAGACGCAGCTTAGCGGTGGCATCTAGTGCTGCGCCGCTAATTAGAATTAAGGCGAGCAAGAGGGAGCTGATAGCGGCTATGATGCGAGGGGGGGAGGGGCGCCGCAGTGTTCTGACAATAATGAGAGGTGATAAAAGAAGGATTGAAAGGGTCAGGGCGATATAGGCGCTACGGGATTGGGTGAGAAGGAGAGCAACTATTATCGTGATTACTAGTGTAGATAGTGTGAGTGCCGCCCGGTACGTCCTGTGAGCGGATTGAGAGGCCTTTTCGGCTTGGTCCCCCGCGCATGCGGGGGCGAAAAGGCCTCGACCCTCGGAGGCCGCCGCTGGAGCGGCCGAGAATGAGCGAACCAGGACGTGCCGGGATAAGACGCTTGCTAAGCTAGCAATAACAAATGGCAGTATGATAGCCAGAAAGGCACCGAAGAAGTTGGGATCGAGCCAGGTGGAAGTAAGGCGGCTTTGATGGGGGTCCCATCCTTCGGCGCTAAAGCTTCGAAGGACAAACTTTGGGGAGTGCGAAAAATCAGGTATAAGCCATAATTGAAGAAAGCCGAGGAGGACGAGAACGATTGTGGCGAGTAGTAGTAAACGACGGGTGGTGACGACAACGATGGCGTCTTGAAAGAGAATGAGCAAGGCGGGGAGGAGAAGCAGATGACTGGTGAGGCGAGCCCAGTAGGCGAAGGCGATGGCGGTGTTATGGAGACCTAACTCGGGAACGTGAATTACGAGAGTGAAGAGAGACCAGAGAATGAAGGGGGTTGATAAAATCCCAATGGCTAATGACCAATGTCCAATCAAATCCCCCTTCTTCGCTAAAGCTACGAAGGGCAGGCAATGACCAATTAATTTAAGCCCAGCGGATAATAGAACGATTATGACAGCGAGGTCGCTGACGAGCAGGCCGCCGCCCTGGCCGGGTAGGGCAGCACGCAGGCTTTGGCCAATAATAAGGGAGAGAAGAAGAAAAGCTATGGCCAGGCGGGGAAAACGGAACAGCCACGGCCCAAAAAGGAGGCTTAAACCGCCCGCGGCGAGAGTAAGCGGTAGAGAGAGCGAGCCGAGCGCACCATAAGACATATCATTTTAGGGTAGTGCTTGCGGAAGTACTTGTCAGCTGACTGGTCATACAATTTGGTCCGGCACCAATTGTCTGATAGGCTGCCGCCGCGCTGGTGGAGAACTCCGGCCTGGGGTAGTAGGACAACTCGCCAGCCGGCTTCCCTAGCCCGGCGGCAGAGATCGACGTCCTCCCAATAGAGAAAAAACTGGGGATCAAAGCCTCCAAGTTCGGTAAAGAGAGTCCGGCGAATCATTAAGGCGCCACCAGAAACCCAGCCCACTGGAGCGGGACGCTTAGGGAAACGAGATGGTAGGAGGTGCCGGGTAAAAAGTGAAAAGGGGGTTACCGGGGCACCGAATGACCTAGTTTCGGGGTGGCCGCTTCCCGAGCTTAAGAGCAGGCCGACGATGCCGACGTAGGGGTGACTAACAAGGTAGTTTTGAGCTGCTAGGCAGGCGTTTGACTTCAGGATGGCGTCGGGATTGATAAAGAACAGGTAGTCAGTGGAAAGCCGCGCTGCGCCCATATTAGCAGCAGCGGCAAAGCCGGGGTTGTTTTTCTTTGTGTTAGCCACCACAGAAATGTCTTGAATGTGATTAGAGCGTAGGCTGGCTAGGCAGTCTTGGAGTAATCTGTTTGGCGTTTGATAGGTTACAATGACGGCGCCGACTTGGAACATAATTTATATGTATCATTGAGCGCGGGTTTTAGCGATGGTGCAAGATGTTCAATTTGCCCTGGTTATCTCGTATGGCAGCTTGGTCACGAGGTAGTTGGTTGTATATAATGAGCTGGTATGTTGATCTTTAAGGGAATAATTACAGGAGCGGCGGCAGTTTTGTTGACAGCAGCGGCGCTGCCGGCGGAGGCGCAGATATTCATGATTAATTCTCCTCCGGAATTATCATTGCCGGTGGAGGCGCCCTTTGACGATAATGGAGCTGATCCTAACGAGGGTGGAACAAAAACTGACTTTACCTTTCGCGTGCGATACTGGGATATTGATGGCGACGAGCCAGAATATGTGCGAGCGTGTTTTTCTCTGCCTGGCCGATATGTGGTTTGCTATGATCTCACGGTGGTAACGGATGATCAGGGCCCGGGAAAGGTATATGAAACGGAAGCGCAAGGTACGGTTAGGTTGGCGGAGCCGGGCACGTACACCTATTACTTTTGGGCTTATGACGGGCAGAGCAGGTGGGGATCACGTCCGGTGCGCTGGCCGGAATGGGAGGAGAGATTTTCCTTAGCCGTGACTAGCGGCGGTTATGCAAATGTGGCGTTTATCCCTGGCTTTCAGGCTAGCCGGTTGTATAAGGGCGGCGCGTGGGGCGAGGACAGGCTGTGGGAACCGACAAACCGCAACGAGGACGCGCGGGATTTAATGATGAATGAAGCGGGAGTCAGCATTGATCCCAATGTATACACGAGGGACATAATTGACGAGGCTTACGGCTTCAATATCTACAAAGGCTTCAGGGAGTTTATGGACGGCTTGGTTGATGAGAGAACGATTGTCGACTGGGAGCCGTTGCCGTATGACTGGCGATTGACACCGCAAGTTGTCGCAGAGCGGGGAGTGGCGGAGGACAACGGAAACATCTCGTATTTTTCTCCGCTGCTGACAGGCACGCGGCCGTACATGATTGAAAGTCTGGAGAGGCTGGCGGATTCTTCGGCTAACGGCAAAGTAACCATTATCGCGCACAGCAGCGGGGGGTTAGTGGCCAAGGCGCTGATTGATAAACTTGTGGCAATGCAGGCGACGGGGGAAAGTGATTTGATAACCCATATTGACCACCTGATTATGGTGGCTGCGCCGCAACTGGGCACGCCCAAGGCGCTGGCGGGGCTGCTGCACGGTGATGAACAAAACCTGGTCAAGGGTTTTATTTTAACTAAAGACGTAGCGCGGGAGCTGGGAGAGAATATGCCAGGGGCTTACGCCCTGCTGCCGGCGGATAGTTATTTTGCGGCGGTGGCAGATCCGGTGATTGAGTTTATGGAGGACGTGCGGCGGATTTATGATTTTGGCTCGCTGTACGGGAGCAGTGTGGATTCGGGGGTGGAGCTGGAGCAGTTTTTGCGGGGAGATGGCGGCGGGCGGGAGGAGCCGGCGGACAATGATACCGACGCGCCGAACGTGCTGAACAATGATTTGTTGCAGCAGGCACAGGCGGCGCAAGATGATTTTGGTGCTTGGCAGCCGCCGGAAGGGCTGGAGGTAATTCAGGTGGCGGGCTGGGGCCTGGACACTATTCGGGGGATTAGATATGACGATTGTGACTTTTGCCTAAACCCGACTTTGAATAATTTGGATCGGGAGCCGCTGTTTACGTTGGATGGAGACAGAACGATAGTGACTCCGAGCGCGTCAATTATGAATGAGCAGGCTTATTATTTGAATTTACTTGACTATAATCGAGAGTTGTTCAGGAGTCGCATAAATCGTGAGCACGCTTCTATTCTGGAAGTGGATTACCTACAAGAATTTATGGCTGATGTCATTCAGGGTTCTGTTGATGTTGATAATTTGCCTCGACATATGACAACGTCTTTGCCAGAGCCAGATGAGGGAGATAAGAGACTCCGTCTGCACATGCACTCTCCCGTTTCAATTGACATTGAGGACAGCGTGGGTAACCACACTGGTGTTACCGGTAACCCTTATGCCGGCAGCGACATTAGGGCCGTGGCGGAGCAGATTCCCAACAGCGCCTACTTTGAGTTCGGCGAGACAGCATACGTCAGCCTGGATATGGAAGATTTGTACACGGTGTCGCTGGCGGGTGAGGCGGCCGGCATATTTACACTGGAAATTGAAGAGGTGCACGGCGAGGCAACACAGAGTAGGCAGGGCTTTTACGGCGTTCCGGTGGTGCCGGCGGCGCGCGGCGAGCTGGCAATAGGGCAAGATGGGAGCATCTCGCAGATAACCATGGATTTTGATGGTGATGGCAGTGTGGACGTGGCAGTGGCTCCGGGCGATCGTTTGCAGCCGGCAGTAACGTTGAACGCGCTGCGCCAGCTAGTTGTCAGCATGGATTTGCACCCGAAGGTGAATAAGCACTTGCTGAAAAGTTTTGATAAAGCGGAGCAGGCGTTGGAGCGAGAAAAGCCGGAGAAGGCTGGAAAGGAGCTGGACAAGATGGTAAAATACCTGGAGAAGGAGGCTGAAAAATATGAAAAGCACGAGGGGAAAGGGAGGGAAAAGGAGAATAAGCATATTATGTCTAGTGATGCCAGTATGTTGATTGAGATTATTGAGCAGGTGAAAAAGTTGTTGTTTTAGTTGTGTTTAATAATAAGAAAAAAATTATTATTTGGTTTGTGGGGCCTGTTGTTGCGTTTGTGATTTCGATTCTTCTTTATTATCTTGGGCCAAGATATGATGATTTAGGTCAATTCTTAGTTGTTTTCTCCATCGCTATCATCTTTGCTTTATTAGTGCAGTTGTTGATTTACAGGAATATCTATAGGAGTTGGGAGAGGTTTACTATAGTTTATGTTGCTTTGTCGGCGCTGCTGGTATTGGTTACTTCTAACCAAAATGCCTCGTTAACACCGATTGACAAAGAGGTAGTCACTTGGTGGACGGCGGCAGCGTTTGTGGTTATTTCCTTGGCGCTGATTGTCTACAAGCAATATCGCTTGAAAAAGGGTTGAGAGGAAAATACTTTCTTTTCTCTAAAGAAAGGTCAACAAGCTAACAAACCTGGCCGCCGGGGTTTTTGGTGTGTGTCGCGCAGTGCTGGCCCTCTTTCGATATGTCGAAAGGGCGGGGGAGGAG
>CAYSWF010000026.1:0-2533 GCA_964434765.1 uncultured Candidatus Saccharibacteria bacterium | reverse complement strand
ATTACGCGGGGTTGGGGAAGTCAGGCCTCGGAAAACTACAAAACTACAGCACCCGATGTTGTAAAAAATGTAAGGAATCATTGAGAGCAGGTTTTAGCGATGGTACGGTTAAGGTGGTTAGGGTCTGCTCTTTGCAGTTGATTTTGTTAATTCTGTTATTTAATAGGGGAGTAATTACCTTTCACCGGCCAACCGTCAGGCCATGTAGTTTATGCCACTGCATCGCTCCCAAGATGGCGTCCCAAACTGGCTTGTCTGTTAAGAACCTATCGGCCCAGTATTTCCATTCAGTGAACGTCGGCGTGCGGCTAAAGACAAAACGAAAAATACTATTCAACGGATCGAGTGATATGACCCCATTAATTTAGACACAGGGGTCTAATTCTTAATACCCTTGTGTTATGAAGAAAACACATCGTGTTGCTCCGGAGGTAAGGAAAGAAATCCTCCAGGGCATCAAAGACAAGGGGCTGACGGTCGCCCAAGCTGCCGAGCAGTACGGTGTCGCCGACAACACCGTCTACGGTTGGCTGTCAAAGGGAGCCAAGGGCACTCCTACCTGGGGTGAGCTCAACCGCCTCAAGCGCGAGAACCAGCAGCTCTTGAACTTGGTTGGCGAGTTGACAGTCAAACTCTCTGTCGCCCAAAAAAAGAGCTGAGGACAATTCGAGCAAACAAGAGCGCGGCTGCCCGGGCGCTAGGCGTCGCTCGCTCAACGCTGTATTACCAGCCGCTCATGCCCGACCGCGATTGGCGGCTCAAACAAGAGATTGAAGCCGTACTGGATGAGCATCGGGATTACGGCTACCGCCGGATTACCCAAGCGCTTGGTATGAACAAGAAGCCCATCCAACGAGTGATGCAGAAGTTTGGCATCAAAGCCTACCGGCAAAGGGGTAGGAAGTGGCGCAAGAAGCCCAAGAAAGTCACTATTCAGTATCCCAACCTGCTGCGGGAAGTGGCGCCGCTGTATCCCGGCCACGTCTGGGTAGCGGACTTTACTTACCTGCCACACCACGGCAGCTTCGTCTACCTGGCGACGGTCATGGACGGTGTTTGCGCGGGAAGTCGTCGGCTGGTCACTCTGCGTCATAAAACATTAAACTTACTATTACTAAAAAATTAACAGCCAAATCAAACTACCCCAAGACAATTCAGAACCCTGCATCTATATTGAATGAATTGCTCAGATTCCTTCAAGGCTTGAAGGCGTGGATATTCAAAATCAATATCAATAACATCTTTAATAGATGCAGGGTTTCCACTTAAAATAATCACCTTCGAAGACAAGAAGATAGCCTCTTCGATATCATGTGTTACTAGCATCACGGAGTTGTTGAGGGTTTTATGAATTTGTGAAATCTCCTCATGCAATTTTATTTTTAATTGATAGTCCAGCGAGACAAAAGGCTCGTCCATAATTATAAGGTCGGGATTTGCGGCAATAGCACGAGCTAACGAAACTCTTTTTTTCATACCGCCGGAAAGACTGGGGGGATATACATTACGAACATTATTGAGATGAACCATGGTAAGACATTTACTAATAACGCTCTCATCAGAGGTGGCTATACGCATGTTCTGATAAACCGTCATCCAATCGAATAAATCATTTTCTTGGCCAATCGGTATCCGATCTTTTCCTGAATCTTGTATCTTTTTTTCGCCCACCGTTATTTTGCCATTACTCGGTTTGATATATCCCAAAATAATATTTGCCAACGTCGTCTTGCCAGATCCCGAGGGGCCAACTATGGCAACAAATTCGCCACGACTGATGACAAAATTAATGTCATTGAGCACGTGAATATGGCTCTTGCCACGCGGATATTTATGAGATATGTGACTGACACGTAAAGGCATATTAATTTCGCCACGGCATTACTATTTTTTCCAACCAGCTCACAAAATAAACCAACACGGAACCCATAGCACCAATAGCTATCATGCCAACAATAATATTGTCGATTCTAAGCAATAGTCGATTAATTTGGATAAAATATCCAAGCCCTGTCTGGGCCCCAACCAGCTCGGCGGCAATAACACTCATCCAAGCCATGCCCATACCGATTTTCAGACCAGTAAACATTGACGGCAGGGCGTAGAAAAAAACAATACGCCACATATAGACCAAAGGACGCATTTCAAATGAGCCAGCAATATTGCGATAAATCACTGGGATTGAGTCAGCACCAAAATACGCATTGGTGAAAATCGGAAAGAAAGCACCAAGAAAAACTATGAAGTATGAAGAAGGATTACCTAGGCCAAATAATAAAATAGCAATTGGAATCCAAGCGATTGGCGGTATAGGACGCAGCATTTCTATGAACGGTCTTAGTATTTTGCCCACCGCACCAACGCTACCTCCAACTATTCCAAGGCTAATACCAAAAATTGCTGCTGCAACAAAGCCTACCGCTACACGCTGTAGGCTGGCGATTATATGCTGCAAAAGCTCCCCGCGCACAAAGCTGTCAGCCAATGCTTTTACAACTTCAAATTTTTAAACTTATTCTTAACTTTTCTTTAC
>CAYSWF010000025.1:3854-10195 GCA_964434765.1 uncultured Candidatus Saccharibacteria bacterium | reverse complement strand
GGCTGGGAACTGTGGTTGTGCGGGGTGAGGTTAGCGAATGATTTTGTCGATTTAACTAACGGGCAAAAAGCTCGCCTTAAGGAAAGGCGAGCTTTTGCTTAGGTCAATATTATTTATTGACTTTTTTTATACTATAATAGATATTGTACTGTTTGGTTCGTTTCCCAATTTGGGGCCATATTTTTTTCAAGGAGGCTTAACCATGAAGGTCTTTAGATCAGGACAGGTGGCCAAGATTTGCCAAGTATCAGTCACGATAGTCAACAAATGGTTCGACTCGGGACGACTGAAGGGTTATCGGATTCCGGGCTCGCTAGTTCGGCGCGTACCGCGGGAATACCTGATTAAGTTTCTCAAGGAGAACGGCATGCCGCTGGGAGACCTGGAAGATGAGTTGCTGGCGAAGGTGCTGATCGTGGCGCAAGATCAGACAATGATCGAGAACCTGAAGCGCGAGTTACTGCCGGAGCGGTCCTTCAAGGTGATGGTGGCAAGTTCTAGTTTCGAGGCCGGGATTCAAACCGAGAGCTTTCACCCGGATTGCTTGGTCGTGGACTTCTCGATCGGTCGAGCCGAAGCGCTGCAGATTTGTCTGAACGTGCGTCGCAACGCAGAATTCCATGAGGTGATCATTATTGCCTTGCTGCCCGCTGGCGGCTCTTCGGCTAGCTTCGACCGCTATGCCATCAACGATACGTTCAAGAAGCCATTTGGTCATGCGCTTCTGGCTGAACGTCTGCTAACGTTGATCGGCGCGAAGAAGAAAGAGCTGGTGACCACGCGTTGGTAACCCAATTTGGAGCTGTTCCCTTTCCCCCACTTTTATTTTCTTTCGCATAGGAAAACAAGGGCCGGGGATTTTTTATTGGCCAAGCTAACTGTTAAGAAACTGGAACTCCGTAACGGCTGCAATACGCCATATGGCACAGATGGAGACACGCACGGCGGCAGTTGCTATATAGCTCCAAGTTGGAGTATTGCAGTTGCTACGGTGAGAGCAAGAGTTGACCCGCAGAGAACCAGGCTATAGAATGCCAAAGTTATGAACATAACCTGGAAACCGATCATCAGTTACCAACTCGGCACTGGTGGAGCGCAAACGGCCTACGATGCCATATTCAAGGCAGCTTTATCCTACAGATTCCGCAATTCGGGGTTGTCTGCTGTGCCAATCAGCAGCAAGACACTCACTGACGCTATATTCAAGCTAAATTCACACGATCAGATCGAACTCGGAAGTAAAACTGTAGATGGACAGAAGGTGAAGGAGTTGTTTATCACGACCATATTCCTGAAACACCTGGAAAAAAAATTCGATACAGGTGACCAATTTTTTGTTGTTTTACCTGAAGAAGAAACATCATGCGACACAGCCGTATTTGTTTCCAAAAAGGGAGTGCCTATGCAGGATATGGAAAACAAGAAGCTTAAGCTTTCACCCGGTCACTATCCATTTCTTTTTCAGATCAAGGAATATGTTAATTTCAATGAATTGTCCGAGAATCAATTGGAACTGCCCGAAGCCGTTAATCCTGAAGAAATAGAAAAACAAGTCCAGAAATACTCTGAACACGTGCTGGTATTCATGCGCAAGCTAATCAACTATCACAGCGACGACTTGAAGGAGTTTTTTCAAAATAACTCCAATTGCTGTCTCATTTCATCTTCGTTTAATGTTGAAATAATCCCCGAAGGATCGGCTACTGGAGAGCGCGAACCTATCAAGCTTGATCCGAGTAAGCACAATTATGTTATTACCCTTGCTGATGAAACTTTTACGATCGCCAGCTTTGCACGACCAGCATTTCTGGTTGAGAGGGATCAAGTTTTACCGACCCTCTCAACAAAATGATAAGTTGGCGATGAATACTCAGACACTCTGAACACATCATTATAGGTGCGGTCAGGCACGAAAATGGAAACATAGTCGTTTCCAGCAATGTCCCTGTATTGAATTTCCAGTTTGTAATCGTTTTTGTGGGGGTTAATGAAATTCTTGTCTATAAGACGATTATCAGGTAACGCTCCCACTGGACTTCTGTTCTCGACAATGAGGGATTCATACGAGCATTTCAACACCCGATGTTACACATCGGGTGTTGAAATGTCGATGTTTACACTCATCTAGTTAGAGTAAATTAACTAGAAGATTCTGTCGAAAGCTGTAGATAATTTGATAACTGTTTCCTGAGAAATCTCCGGCCGGAGCCGCTTTTTAGAAACCGCTCGCGACCCTGGGCGTCTTGCTTATTTAGGTAACCTTCACAGTAAACTAACCTCCAGTTTTGTTTGCGTCGTGTTGTGCGGGCACCGTGATGTGTCTTGTGTTCTGTGATTCTCTGGCGGAGATTTGCGGTAAAGCCAATGTACCACGATTTATCTTCGACACACTCAAGAAGATAGACCCAATACATGAATGAATTATGGCCCCGTAAAATCGCGTCGTAAACTCCGCGATCACGGGGCTCACGTAAAGCAAGGCCGCTAAAGCGTCCTTGCCAGCGGCTTCTCCTCACGGCGAAGCCGCGTGATTTAAAACAACTGCTTCTTGGCAGTTGTTTTAAATTTTACGCGGCAGCCCTACGGGGAATTGAACCCCGATTTTAGCGTTGAGAACGCCATGTCCTAAGCCATTAGACGATAGGGCCCTGGATGTAAGCGTAAAGAGTAAAGAGAAAAGAGCAAAAAGACAACTATGTTTTTACGAGGCGTCTCACTACTTCTTCCATGTGCATGTCGCGGGAGCCTTTGATGAGAACAAGATCGTCCTCTTTGAGAAAGCTCGCCAACCACTTACCGACGTCGCGGCTATCAGCAAAGTGATGCACGTCTGTGTCGTCAGTGTCTAGGGCGGCTCCAGCGGCGGCGCGCATATTATCCCCTACCGTGACAAGTACGTCGGCGACCTCCGCAGCACGTTTACCAATTTGTTGGTGGTGTGGCAGTGATTGAAGGCCAAGGTCTAACATGTCACCAAGAATAGCAATGCGCCGGCGGGCCGGCAGTTCAAGTAGGGTGGTCAGAGCCGCGAGCGTGCTTTCCGGCGAAGCGCTGTAAGAATCATCAAGGAGACGAGAACCGCCTCGTCCGGCTAATAGCTGCAGGCGGCCCGGCGGAGGGAAGAGCGCGGGCAGACGCCGGAAGGCTTCTTTAATATTAGCTTCGAGGGCGACTACCACGGCTAGAGCTGCCAATACGTTGGATAATTGGTGGCGGGCCACGACGTGTGGTAGATGCAGCTCGTGAATGGCCCCGGCCATGGCTATTTCACAGGCAAAGCCATGGCTGTTTAGACGCTGGGCACGGAGGAGACGAACGTCGGCATCTTTACTCTCCCCGAAGAAAATGGCGGGCGCCCGACTGTGCTGTGCCATTTGACTGACCTCATGATCGTCGGCATTCAGGACGGCATGGCCGGCTTGGGGTAGGTCAACAATCAATGACATCATTTCATGCGCTACCATGTCAATACTGCTGAAGAGGCGTAAGTGAGTAGACTGAACGTTGGTCACAACGCCGATTGTGAAGGGCAACTTATTAGCGAGGAAGTCGATATCGCCCGGCCGGTCGGCACCGAGCTCTAAAATAATTAAATTTGGTTCCTCGGCCGTCAGTTCCTTTATGCGGCTGCCGGCCAGCAGACGTATCCAGTGCAGGCGAGCTTGGCGCGCTGTTAGGCCGAGAAGGCTTAAGGCTACGCCGATGGGGGTGTTGTAACTGCCGGCGGCGGCGCGTACGTGGAGGTCTGCTTCGAGAGACAATTTTATAGCATCTTTGGTCATTGTTTTGCCAGTACTGCCAGCGATGCCAATGATTATTGGCCGGTAGCGACTAAGGTAGTCGCGGGCGCGTTGCCACAGGATGCGCTGGCCAAGCTGTTTCATGGTAATAGTATACTACGCACCGTGGTCATTTGGCCTCCCGGGCGGGGAAAAATTAGGTTGGTTTTTTACATCGTAGTCGGGGGGAATTTGGTAGTAATTGATTAATTTGGCGGCAATGTTTTTGAACATAGGAGCAGTGGTACCGGAAGCGAAAGAGAGGCCGGAAGGGTCGTCAAGTTTAATCAAAATGGAAAAGCGAGGATGAGAGACAGGGCCATAGCCAACAAAGGAGATAATTTTACGTTCCGGGTCGTATTTGCCTCTTTCGTCCGGTACCTGGGCGGTGCCGGTTTTGCCAGCCAAATAATAGCCGGGCACACGGGCGGAGGCAGCCACGCCATTTTCAATGACACTGACGAGCATAGCGCTAATCTGTTCAGCCACCCCCCTGTCGACGACCCGGCGCACGGTAGTTGGCTCTGTTGTTTCTCGCTCGCCGTTGGCCGGGCGCACCTCGGCTACAACGTGAGGTTGGAGCAGCAGCCCGCCGTTGGCTAAGGCGTTAATGGCGTTGAGAGCTTGAATGGGGCTTAAGGCTATCCCCTGTCCGAAGGCGGCCGTGGCGACGGTGGTTATATTCCAGTTGGTCGGCGGGGGCAGGGTGCTTACTGTTTCTCCCTCCAATTCAATACCAGTTTTCTCTCCGAGCCCGAAACGACGCAAGTAATCATAGAGTACTTCCGGGCCGAGCTGATTGGCTACCCAGACCATGCCAACATTATTAGATTTTTCCAGAACCTGGGTCATGGTCTGGACGCCATAGTGCTTCCCATCGTAAGTATCGATAGTATACTCGGCAACTCTGACAGGACCGCGGTCAACGAAGGTAGTGTCGGGAGTAACGGTGTTCTCGGCGAGGGCGGTCGCCATGATAAGGGGTTTGAGAATGGAACCTGGCTCGAAAATTTCAGAGACGGCCGGGTTGAGTTGGACGCTGGCATTGTTAATAGCGTAGTAATAGTTAGGATTAAAAGTGGGGTGAGTAGCCATGCCAAGTACAGCGCCGCTGACAGGATCCATGACAATGATGCTGCCCCGCTTGGCGCCGTATCGTTTAATACCGTCAGCTAGTTCGTCTTCAATAATGGACTGCACCACTCGATCGGTGGTAAGTACTAGGTCGGCACCGTCTTCAGCCGGTTCAAATTTTTTAGTGCCTACGCCGATGAAGCCGCCGCTGCTATCCTGTTCAGCGGCAAAAAAACCAAAGCGGCCAGCCAACTGGTTTTCAAAATATCCCTCTACACCATAGCGACCGATTTTTCTATCATCCTGCCAGCCGACGTAACCGAGGGCGTGGGCAGCCATGGTCTGCTCGGGGTAAGTCCGAGTTTCCTGTTCTTCTATAACAATGCCGGGTAGTTGTTTCTCTTCCAGATAGCTTTGCAGCGGCTGGTCTAATGTTTCGTAAAAACGCAGCAGCGGCTCGTAGGGGTCAGTTTTCTGGTTGAATTTACGGTATAATTCGTCTTCAATTATGGCTAGGCGGTCGGTGGCGTTTTGTTGATCAGGTGAGGAGATAGTCATAGACGTTTCCTGTCCGGTGTCTGACATAATGTCTTGGACGCGCTGCTGCTGGCGCTGACGGTAGGCCAAGAGAGCCGGGGATAGCTCCCTAGCTACGGCGAGGGGCTGGTCTATGTCACGCGGGACAGCATAGGCGAAGTAGGCCTGGCTATTCACGGCTACCGGGAAAAGCTCGGTACTGTCATGTTCTTGGAGGTAAATGGTACCGCGATGAGGAGTTAGTTCAGCGGCGCGCTGGCGTTGACTCTCGGCGACGGCTTGATAGTAGCTGGTTCTTAATATCTGCAAATCAACTAAGCGAGCCGCCAGCCCCCCAAATAAAACCAGGGTGGCGGCTGACAGGAGCCAGATTCGTTGCTGCGGATTGTGCATTGTTATTACTTGGCCAAAGTAACGACGGGAGCGAGCTCTTCCGGCAAGTAAGTAAACTGGTCGGTGGTTATAAGGTTAAGTTTTTGAACTCTTTGTTCGATTGCTTGGAGAGAGCGCAGGCGAGCCCCTTCAAGCTCGAGCGCGCGCTGGCGCTCGCGTAGCTGCTGCAACCTTTCTTCAAGGGTTTGGATGTCGGTGTCTTGGGCAGCGGTACCTTGAACCTGGTCGAGATAAAAGAGGCTAAGCCAGGCAACTGAAACAATAACTATAATACCTAAAATGAGGGCAGTGGTGGTGGGATTAATGCTGCCGCGCTGGGAAAAGTTGATTTTTCGCCAAGAGAGAGAGCTTCGTTTAGAGCGCGGTATTACGTTTTGGGTAATGGTTGGTATCATATTTTTGTGTTGATTTTTCTAAGTACATATTATTTTTTGGCAGCAGCTCTTAGTTTGGCTGATCGGGAACGGGGGTTTTTGCCTACCTCTTCGTTCCTCGCCTGAAGGGGTTTCTTAGTGACGAGACGTAGCTGACGGGCCTGGGCACGAAGAAACCCCTTCA
>CAYSWF010000025.1:1497-3815 GCA_964434765.1 uncultured Candidatus Saccharibacteria bacterium | reverse complement strand
GCACGATCTCGGAAAAGTCGTTTGACGATACGGTCTTCTAAACTGTGAAAGCTGATGACGGCCAGGATGCCGGCTGGTTCAAGAAGATCGATGGCTTGCGGCAGCGCGCAGGTTAGGGCCTCCAGCTCGCGGTTAACGGCCAGACGCAGGGCTTGGAAAGTCCGGGTGGCGGGGTGGATGCGTCTGCGCTCATACCCCGCGGGAACAGCCTGGACAATGGCTTGGATGAGGGTAGCGGCGGTAGCGGGCGGCTGGGGCATTTCTTTCAAAGCCCGCGCGATACGCCGGGCATAGCGTTCTTCGCCGTAGAAGCTAATGAGCTCGGACAGTTGGTCAGCCGTCAAGCCCATGATAAGTTCTATAGCGTCCGGAAAGTGTCCAATGCGCTGGGCAAGCTGGTTAACACAAGTAAGCCCAGAATCGGGCAGATGGTCTAATGCTCCGTAACGCATGATTAAGGGACCGGCCCCTTGGAAAGAAAATCCACGACGGGGATCGGACAGTTGGTGACTGCCTAGCCCGAGATCAAATAAAATGTGAGAGAACTTTGGAGGATAAACGATACCTCCCCCCGTTAATGCATCGTTTAAGTTAGTAAAATTGGCATTGATATAGGTGACGCGGTCGCCGAACTGCTTGAGGTTAGCTTTAGCTTGAGCTAAAGCGTCTGGGTCAGCATCCAGGCCGATCACTGTAGTGGCGGCAGCGGAGTTAAGGTAAGCGGCGGCGTGTCCCCCGTGACCGAGGGTGGCGTCTAAGAGTTGGTCGCCGTCTTGGGGTTTGAAAAGTGCTAAAACTTCATCGACTAGGACCGGCGTGTGGGTCATAGGCCAAGTTCGGCCAGGCCCTCGGCGATGCTGTCACTCTCGGCTTCGGTGCGCCGTCGGTACTCCTGCCAAGCATCTTCATCCCATATCTCGAGCCGGTTGAACAGACCGGCGATGGTGACGTGTTTCTTGAGGCCAGCGTAGAGGCGCAGGTACTCGGGCAGCATTAGGCGTCCTTGCGTATCCAAGCTGGCGTCCCAGGCACCGGCTAGCATAAGACGCGCAAAGGCGCGGCTCTTTTGCTGTGTGATAGGAAGCGCGGCAAGTTTGCGGGCAATTATTCCCCACTCATTTTTGGGGTATAACCATAAGCAATGGTCCAGGCCGCGCGTGACGACAATGCCTTTGGCTAGAGGCCGGCGGAATTTGGCCGGGACGCTTACCCTACCTTTTTGATCGATGGAGTGTGAATGCTCACCTAGAAACATAGAGATAAAGGGTGGATTGGTAAGGAGCCTTCTCGTGCGTGCGATCGGGCTAAAAAAGCGGGACGCCCCCACTGAAATGCGTTTTCCACAGGGGTGCCCCACTTTTCCCCACAATTATCCACGCATCTACACAATACTACCCCCCGTTCCACTACGCAACACAAAAAAGAGAGTATTTATCCACATGTATAGAAAAAGCCCAAGGGAGATGTAAAAATCTCGCTTGGGCTTGGCTGTTTTTCTTTCCTTTCACGCTTCCGGAGGGGTGATGGCGATGCACCAGGCGACCTGTTCCGGCTTGAGCCATAGGTTGGTTAAGGGCTCGACCCGGCTGGCTACGGTTTGCCTGGCGAAAGTGTGCACACGGTCCGACGCGTAGGGCACGGCGCGAGTTACGAACTCTCGTACAACTACGGTGGCGCTGCCGGCGAGACAACCAGTGCCGATGGCAATTAACCAGAGTAACGCGCCGGAGAGATAGTCTGACAGGGCCCAGGTGGAGCAGGCGGTAACAACCAGAGCGACGGCAAGACAGATAACTCCGCTGGCGCGGCTGTTCAAGAGAAGCAAGCCTCGGATTACCAGCACAGCCAGAGTAACGGCCGCCATAATCACAAGCAGGAGAAGTCCGGCGCCGGCTCCGAAAACAAACACAAAGGCGATGGCCAGCTGGTATTTGAGAGTACTTAAGGCATCGAAACCGGCGCAGTACAGCAATCCGTGGTGCTTTCTTCTGCTGTAAAGTGATTGCAGATAACAGATCCATTGTTGTTGACGCACCGTGCCCCACCGGTCTTTTGCATTCGGTTCTGGATGCAGCATAGTTCCTATAGGCAAGACTGTGCATGCGGTTCCAAGAACAAGCAGGGCTATGGCTGACATGACTGCTGCGAATGCCGATAATGGCGGGGCATCTTTGTCTACGCTGGTTAATATCAGGCTGAAGCATACCAAAGCCGCGATAAGCCACGGCAGCGACAAGGACAGCACGATAACTGCCCGCAGGCAGTACAGGCGGCGATATTTACTGCCGAACACGTAGCGGGCCGCGCGGACGATGGGG
>CAYSWF010000025.1:888-1487 GCA_964434765.1 uncultured Candidatus Saccharibacteria bacterium | reverse complement strand
TCTAATTTGAACAAACCCACGCCAACGCTGGGTACCTGGTTGATGCAGACACGGCAGGCGGCGGCGACGCTGGCGAAGATTTCTTTGGGCCAGCAGCCGATGACGAAGCCGAGCGTGCCGGCGGTCCACATGGCGATTTCACCGAGCCAGGCGAAGGCCAGGACACCAAGGAAGCCACACAGGAATCCACCGAGAAAGTTAGGCTGCGGTACGACGCTTTTACGATCTGACATGACACGAACCTCCAAAAACAGCGTTTCGGGAACGGGAAATTGGCAAAGAACGTAAGGCTCACTCAACTGATGGTGAGCATACTATTAAAGCGTATTTACTGCTGGTCTGTCAAGGGGGAAGCGTTAACCAGCTCGCTGTGCACCAGCAGGCGCTTGAAGTTAGTCCAAACCGGCCAACAGGTGACTAAAGTAACTGTGGAGCGATCATCGTCGGGGAGTCTATCTACTTGACTCGGCCAGACGATTTCTTTGGCGTATACGCGGTAAGTATACGTGGTGGTACCAATAGTAATCTGAAATTCTTCCCCGGCCGCAAGCTCTCCCAGCTTGGTAAAGGCAAAGCGGTAGGGGCCGAAGGACTCGAAG
>CAYSWF010000025.1:0-878 GCA_964434765.1 uncultured Candidatus Saccharibacteria bacterium | reverse complement strand
TGCTGTGGGCGGTGATAACAACGTTGCCCGGCTGGCCAATGGTGGTGCCCAGGGGCAGGACCACGGCGCCCTGTTTAAGATATTGCTGAATCTGTTTTTCCTCGAGAGTGTCGCTATAAATGAGGGGCAAAGGCTCGGCAAATTGCTCCATCATCAAAGTGGACACTGGTTGAGCAGTGGGCGGGCCGGAGGGAGAAACGATGGGAGTGGGAAGAGATAAGGCGGGCGGCGGGGTTAGCACCTTGGTTCCAGTTGGGTAGGGGCGGTAGTAAAGAGCAAAAACAAAAAGGCCGGATAAAATAATGCCAGCAATAAAGATATGGCGGTTTTGGCGCAACCACCTTTCAATCATCAGCGCTGCCCAGTATTAATCTGACGGCCAGAAAAGCGCCGGCGCCGAGAGCGTTCATGAGAAGATCAAGGGGAGTATCTAATTTATTACCAATAAGAGTGGTACCAAAGAGTGAATCAAGAGATAGTTCAACCAGTTCATTGATAACACCCAGGGTGGAGGTGACGGAAAAGACAAGCAGCGCGGTGTAATACTGATGTTTGTGCCAGACTCGCTGGGGGAGGTATTTGATAAAAAATATCCAGACTATGTAGCAGGTGAAAACAAAACTGGCGAAGTGCTCGGCTCTATTTAAGGTGGGGAGTCGATTTTGGCCATCCAGCAGCAAGGAGACTAGGTGCAGACAGTAGATGACGAGCAGGAGCGGGAAAGCAAAAGCAAGATCGATGCCGCGCTGTTTAAAAGTTTGATACATCTGCTCGGCCAGGAGATAGATAGCGAGTAGATATAACAGCCAAATAATTGCCACTTTGGAGAAAGGAAAGAAATTGCTGCCGGCCGCCCAGAAGGCAAATAAAAAGTAGGC
>CAYSWF010000024.1:0-10589 GCA_964434765.1 uncultured Candidatus Saccharibacteria bacterium | reverse complement strand
TAATGCGTACGAAAAGTATCAATAGGGCGAGCCGACACCTCGGCTGCTATACTCCGAAAACCAGCCAGCGCCGGTGCCCCCAACTGCTCTCGCAAGCGGACATAGTCCGCATTCTCTGCCCTCAATCGCACATTTTCAGCCGTCAGTTCCGCTAGCTGTTCAGACACGTTATGCGGCACTGTCAGCGGTCCAACTTTAAACCAACGGGCCAGGGTAGCGGTGCTGCCCCACCAGGCATAGCCCCTAACTGAATGTGCCAGTGGCGTCTGGGCAAATAATCCCAACACCATCACTACCACCAACAAACCCAACGCATACTTACTTCGCCGTGTCATTACTTAAGCTGTGTATCGTGGACACTAGGTAGTAACACTTCTTGCAATGCTTCCAAATCTTCTAGTATAAAACCCGCGCCGCGTACTACCGTAGTCAGCGGATCATCAGTTAGCCAAGTCTGAATTCTCGTCGCCTGCCGAATGACTTGGTCCAAACCCCGGATGAGACTACCTCCTCCGGCCAGCATAATCCCCCGCTCGATAATATCAGAGATGAGTTCAGGTGGAGTTTCTTCCACCGTGTTTTTTACAGCCTCCACGATAGTGTTAATCGATCGCGTCAGCGCCTCTCGCACTTGGGTATCGCTGATAATCACTTCCTTAGGCAGCCCCGTCACCAAGTCTCTCCCTCGCAAGGGGGTTTCCAAAGGCTGGGCCAGCGCGGTGGCTGAACCGATACGAATTTTAATTTCTTCCGCCGTACGTTCACCAACCACCATATTAAAGTTATCCCGAGCGTATTTTATGATGTTCTCATTCATCTCATCTCCAGCGACTCGCAAAGTTTTACTGACCACAATACCTCCTAAGGAAATAACAGCCACCTCTGTCGTACCACCTCCAATGTCCACCACCATATTACCCGTTGCCTCATGTACCGGCAGCCGCGAGCCGATCGCCGCCGCCATAGCTTCTTCAATCAGAAAAACACTCCGCGCCCCGGCCCGCAAACTAGCCTCTTCCACCGCCCGACGCTCCACTTCTGTCACGGAAGAAGGAATACCGATTACCACCCGCGGTCTAGGCAGTAAGTAAAAACCACCTTGATGCACTTTTTGAATAAAGTAGCGTAACATTTGCTCCGTCACCTCGAAGTCAGAGATAACCCCGTCCTTGAGAGGACGTATGGCAACTATGTGGGCCGGTGTCTTGCCCACCATCCGTTGGGCCTCCTTGCCAATGGATAATATGTCACCAGTTTTTTTATTTATAGCCACCACCGACGGCTCATTTATAACAATGCCGCGGCCCCGCACGTACACTAACGTGTTAGCCGTGCCCAGATCAATACCAATATCCTGCGAGAAGGCGCCGAAAATTCGATCAGTAAATCTCATAGACGAGCCAGGAACTGCTCAATTTTCATCATTTGCCCATTGTCTTCTCCGCGCCGCTTCACCTCCACATGCTTGCCCGTTTTCTTCGACACGACTACTCGCCAAGGAATGCCTATCAAGTCTGCCTCCGTGAATTTTTCTCCCGCTGCTGTCTGCCCCCGGTCATCAAACAGCACCTCCTGATTGTTTTTTTTGAGTTGCTCATAGACCACCTCCGCCCGTTGACGAACCGACCCGTCATCCAAGTTAAGTCCTACCAAGTGGACAGCGCACGGAGCTACGGCCCCGGGCCAAACAATACCCTGATCGTCGTGAAAAATTTCCACCAACACACCCAGCACACGCGTTGTTCCCAGACCATATGATCCCATATAAACTGGCTGGCGTCTGCCCTGTTTGTCAGTTACGTAATAGTTAAAAGCTTGAGAATATTTAGTGCCCAAAGGGAAGATATTGCCCACCTCGGCCGCTTGGTATGGTTTGTACTTTTTCCGCACCTCATCCGGCACTACTTCTTTATTGTAGCGAACATTATTATCCTCATCTAAGTAAATAGTGTCCTCGCCAGCCTCACACACCGTGTCAAACTCGTGCGAGTATTCTTTCGTAAATGAACCTCCGCTGGCCAACACTTCGTGCGTAATCTCGCCTAAGCCCAGCCTGTTAAAAGTACGCCGATAAGCTTCCTTTGCCTGTTCGTAGAAATTTTTAAAATCTTCCGCGGTGGCGTGAAAGCTGTACAAATCCTTCATTCTAAATTCTCTTCCTCTCATCAAGCCCGACTTTGGTCGCGGCTCGTTGCGGAACTTGGTCTGAATCTGGTAAACCGCACAAGGCAGGTCTTTATAACTGGGTCGGAAGCGCTGCACAATCGGTGTAATGACTTCTTCATGAGTCGAGTTGAGCACGTAAGTAGCGCTGTTTACCGCCCGCGATGCCTTATTTCCCCCGCGCGCCTCCAGCAGCACGTCTATCTCGTTTAAACGCCCTGTCTGCTCCCACAACGACCGAGGAGCCAATGACGGCATTAACATCTCTGCACCTAGACTATCCATCTCCTCGCGGACAATCGTTTCAATCTTGGTTAACACTCTCAAGCCCAGCGGTAGCAGCGTGTACACCCCCGCCATAGTTTGATGTATAAAACCGGCTTTTTGCAGCAGGGTGGCGTTGACGGAATCAAGTGGCCGCATCTCCTTGACCGTTCCTAGTACCAGTTTTGAGAAACGCATAATTTAGAAAAAACGAGTAATGTCTTTAAAAGTGATAAATAGCATAAGCAAAATCAGCAAAGCAAAGCCAGTCATATGAGTGGCTTGTTCGAAGCGGGCTGGCAGTCGTCGCCTGAACACCATCTCTAAGCTCACAAATAATATTCTCCCTCCATCCAAAGCCGGAAAGGGTAAAATGTTAATCAAAGCCAAATTTAAGCTAATGAGTGCGGCAAACTCTAATATATAACTGACACCCAGATTGGTCACTTCGTTAGTGTAAATGGCGATACCCACCGGCCCGGTTATTACCTCGCCCACCGTGCCTTCACTCACCAGGCGTTGCAGCAACAGCCAAAACTGGCCCCCCATAGACACCAGCATTTGTCCCGTTCGCTGCCCACCCACCAGCGGTGCTCGCCACCACATTACACGCTCTAGGCCTGTCTCTTGCAGTACCACGCCCAAGGCGCCTTCTTCCGGAGGCCACTGCGTACGTGGGCTCACCGTCACAATTTTATGTACTCCTTGGCGCTCCAGTTCTATCACCACCACCTGCCCCAAATTATCTGTTACCAGACTCTGGACTTGCTTCGCCGTGGGATTAGTCACAGCGTCAATTGATACCACGCGGTCGAATGGTTCAATGCCCGCCTGCTCCGCTGGCGAGTTGGCATTGACGTCGACGATGAAAGCCTTAATATCGTGCACCCGGTCAATGTTTTCTCCCGTCACTAGAGTGGGAATGCCGATTCCCGCCTGCACAGTCAACAGAACCGCCGCCAGAACCACGTTCATTAACACACCCGCGGCTAAAATCAATAGACGCTGCCGTGGCGTTTTACTGGCAAAATTTGTGGGACCGGGGCTGGGATCATCCATGTCCTCTCCCTCAATTTTCACGTAGCCGCCAATGGGCAACAAGTTAAACGAGTAGCGCGTCCCTCGCCGTACAAAAGAAAAGAGACGCGGCGGAAATCCAAAGGCAAACTCTTCCACGCCGCAGCCGGCTCCCCGGGCCACGATAAAGTGTCCCCACTCGTGCGCCAGTATCAGTACCAGCAACAGTCCAATAAACACTAAAACTGTCAACCACAACATGCCCCTAAGCTTAAGGCGTAAAGGCCTTCCTGACCAGCCCTTTTAACAATCAGTCAGACCGCCTTGATGTCTTCTTCTTTCTTGCCCGCAATTTTTTCGATCTCGGCGTTGGCTTCATTGATAAGTTCGTCCAACTTCTTCTTGGTAGCGTAGAAATCATCCTCCGTTACGCTGCCTTCCTCCCTCTCCTCCTTAAGCAATCTTAAAGCATCATCCCGCGCCTGGCGTAGTCTCACCCTTGTCTCCTCAATCTTTTTGTGCAGCATTTTAATAGTTTGTTCTCGCATCTCCTCGGTCAGCGAAGGAAAAACCAGGCGAATAATTTGTCCATCTAGGTTCGGTTGCACACCCAAGTTAGCTTCCGACAAAGCCTTCTCAATAGCCGCCGCCGCTCCCCCGTCCCAGGGAGCCACCACCAGCGTCCGAGCGTCCAAGTTATTAATTGAAGCCAGCCCCTTAAGCGGCGTGCGCGACCCGTAGTGCTCCACCGGTATCCGCTCCACCAAATCCGGCGTCACGCGGCCAGTGCGCATCCCCACCATCTCACCGCTAAACCACCCCACTGCTTCTATTCTTGCTTCCTCAAAAATATCGTAGATATCTTGCTGTGTCATGTCATTATCATGTCGCATTGTGGGGCAACGATGCAAACAGAACTTCGCGGGCTAATTTCTCATTACCTCGCAGACTTTTGATACAGTAGTAATCGCGCAAGCGCATAAACGCTAATCTAAGCTCCCGGCTCGGGCCTTCCTCATGCAACTGATCGCTCAAATTTATTGCTACCTGGTCTATCTCACTAGCGGCTGGAGAAACACCAGGTGTTGAGGAAGCCACTGGCACCACCCGTACCTGCTGACAGCGCGAGCGAATAGTGGGCAGCAGACGGCCCGGATTAGTTGACATAAGCAAAAAACGATTAGCGGCGGTAGATTCTTCCAGTGCCTTTAGCAGGGCATTGCCCGCTGGCAGACTAAGCCTCTCCGACGCTGGTATAATGATTAATCGCTTGCTTCCCAGTGTGGTACGCGCGATATTGTAAAACACCTCTCGCAACTCTTTAATTGATATAGTGGGATTTTCGGCCGCCATTTGCACTACCTCCACATCCTCTCGTTCAGCCATTTCCTCCGCTCTGCGTTTTAGCTCAGCCTCGTACGCTCCCGTTAGCAATACCGGCGCTTCCGCTTCGTCCGAGTCGAGCCAATGCTGCAAAAACTGCTGGGGGGTGTCTATCATCGCCTCTTCGCCAAAAAATATAGCAGCGGCGGCGCCACAAATATAGACGAGTAAGTTCCCACCGTTATCCCGGCTATCAAGGCCACGATAAACCACCTAATGCTCGGGCCGCCGAGTAACAACAATGCTCCTAATACTAATAGTGTCATGAACCCCGTGTTGAGGGAACGCGTCAGACTATTCTTATTTGCCTCGTCTAGCACGTTTAGAAGACTACCACTGTGTGCGGACAGCCAGTCTGACTTAATCCGGTTGAAAATGACAATAGTGTCGTTCACCGAGTAGCCCAAAACAACCAGCATGGCTGTCACAAACAGCGTGTCAATGCTGACTCCCAGCCAAGCTCCTAAAATCACGAACATCGCCGTCACAAACAACAGATCATGCACTAGAGCGTAAATTGCCGCCACTCCAAACTTCCAGGGAGAAATCAACTCTCCGGCTTTGCGGAAGACGTAGGTCAAATATACTACTAACACTACCAACGCCACCGCCACCGCCATGACTGTCTTGCGCCGCAGCTCCGCCCCAATGGTTGGTCCGATGGATTCAAAGCGCAGCTCTTCTGTCAATATATTATTTTCACTTAAGACACGCAGCACTTCTTGATGTTGTGATTCAGATAAAGCAGTCGTCCTGATCAGCAGGCGACTGCCTTCACCAGACTGCACTGTACTGGCCAGACCGAGTTCCTGTTCCAACAGTGCCCTTAACTTTTCCGGGACCGCCTGCTTAACCTCAATCTCCAGTAGCGATCCCCCCGTAAAGTCAATACCCAGCACCGGGCGAATCAGCACAATCAGTCCTAGACTGACCAGCATAGTCACTATCGGAATGATCAACCATAATTTTATTTTCTGTATCATGACGGAGATTTCGAGCGTGCTGCCAGCCAGAACGGTCGCTGCACGAATTTTACTGCCAGGACCAATGACAACAGCACGCGTGTTACCGTAACCGCAGTGAACATAGATAGAACAATCCCCAGCGCCAGCGTCAGCGCAAACCCCCGCACAATCGATGTACCAAAACCATACAGCACTAGCGCGGTTAGCAAACCGGATACATTAGAAGCCCAAATTGAGCTCCAGGCCTCTTGGAAGCCATCTTTTAGCGCATAACTCACACTGCGACCGGCTCGCAGATTCTCCCGGAACCGCTCAAAGATAAGAACATTAGCATCCATCGCCATGCCGACCGTCAGGATAAAACCGGCGATGCCAGCCAGTGTCAGCGTAATAGGTATCAGTTTAATCAAGGCCAAAAACAAGATCGCGTACAAGAGAAGCGCTATGCTTGCTACCACGCCTGGCAGACGATAAAACAAAGTCATCCACACTGTCACGATAACCAAACCAGCTACCCCGGCCGTGACGCTCTGCTTCATTGATAAATGTCCCAAACTCGGCCCAATAATTTGTTGGCCAATCAACTCAATCGGCACTGGCAACGCTCCGGCATTCAAACGTTGTGACAGCTGCTTGGCCTCTTCTAAAGTAAACCCTCCGGAAATAACTGCTTGCCCGGAAGTTATCTCTGCCTGCACTACCGGCGCAGAAATTGGCACCCCATCCAAGTAAATAGCTATGCGCTTGCCCAGGTTATCTCGCGTCAATCCCGCAAACATTTCAGCCCCCTCACCGTCAAATTCCAAGCTAACTTGCGGTTGACCCAGTACCTGATCAAACGACACCGCGGCCCTCTTCAGGTGCTTACCGGTCAGGTCAGTGCGCTCAAAAACTGGCCCGGTAATTTTTGCCGGATCATCCACATTAAACTGTTGCATTGCTTCCTCGCTTACCACCTCGCGCCGAAAGTCCAGCTGCGGTGTCTCGCCGATCAGCCTTATCGCCATCCCGGGGTCGTGCACTCCCGCCAGCTCTACAATTACTCGCTGTTCGTTCCCCGCCCGGTTTGTTTGCACAAGCGGCTCTGACACTCCAAACGCATTCACGCGACGCTCAATCACATCCCGCACCCCGGCTAACGAGTCAGGAACGTCATCTTCCGAAATACCGGACACGTCAGCTCGATAGACCAAATGTGAGCCGCCTTGCAAGTCTAGTCCCAGTTTGAATTTAAGGTCTCGCGAAAAAGAACCCAGGGAAATAGTTGGATGCCCCGGCACGTCAACCCAGGCCGCCAAACCGGTCAGCACGCCGATGCCAAACACAATCAACCACAATCTTTTTGTCTCCCGCCTCATTGCTCCTTACAGTAATTTGTCTGCTCCATCTTCACAAGTTTTATACTGCCCCGTGACATTTCTTAAATTTCTTCCCGCTTCCGCACGGACAGGGGTCATTTCTCCCCACGTTCTTATTGGGATTACGCAGCTGGCCGCCAGTTGATTGCCCCCCCACCTGGGCAGCCGCAATTCTGTGAGGGGCGCTCGCCGCGGCGTGCTCTTCTTGCCCGGTAACCTCCTCCTGCCGCACCGCCTGGGCTTTAAATACCACCTCGATAATTGAAGCTTTTATACTGGACATAAGTCTTTGGAAAAGCTGGTAACCTTCTTTTTGATATTCAACTAGGGGATCTCGCTGCCCATAGCCGCGCAGTCCAATACCAGTCCTCAAATAGTCCATAGTATCCAAGTGCTCCATCCAGTGCACATCAATAGCCCGCATAGTCGCCGCTCGCTCTAGCGTATGCATAGTGCTACTACCCATCTCCTGTCCCCGTTCCTCCAGACGTTTTACTATCACCTCACGCACCCGTCGGGCCAACTGCTCGCGTGCTACCGGCGCCCCTTCTGGCGCATTCTTATCAACTACGTTTCGTAACTGGCCATGCAGGGAAGCTACAGCAAGCCCCGTTAGTGCTGCCGCCACCTCGGCCACCTCTTCTACGTTCCAATCTTCTGGCTGACCCTCCGCTGTATGCGTGGCTACCAATTGTTCTGCTTGCTCGGCCACCAAAGTTCGTATGTGATCATTCAATTTTTCCGGATCCCGTCCCGCCTCGCGCCACCGGTCGTCCAGCAGTACGCCCCGCCGCAGCGTATAAATAGCTTTTCGCTGGCGATTTAGAACATCGTCATAAGACAGCACTTGCTTGCGCATATCAAAGTAGTAACCCTCCACCCGCTCCTGGGCTCCTTCTAAGGCCCGGCTCACCATTTTATTCTCAATCGGTTCGTCCGCCGGTAATTTAAGCTTCTGCATAATACTGCGAATTTTATCGCCGCCGAAAATACGCATAACATCATCTTCCAAGCTGACGAAAAACTGCGTCTCGCCCGGGTCTCCTTGCCGGCCGGACCGTCCCCGCAGTTGATTGTCGATGCGCCGGGCTTCGTGCCGCTCCGTACCCAGTACGAACAAGCCTCCGGCGTCAGTTACCCTCTCTCCCAGTTTAATATCCGTGCCGCGGCCGGCCATATTAGTAGAAATGGTGACAGCCTCCTTCTGTCCTGCCTGCGCAATGATCTCCGCTTCCCGCGCGTGGTGTTTAGCGTTCAACACCTCATGAGGGACGCCTTCTTTTTTAAGCAGAGCTGCCAGGTACTCTGATTTTTCAATGGCAATAGTGCCCACCAATACCGGCTGCCTTGCTGCGTGCCGCCTTTTTATCTCGTCAATTATTGCCTCCGACTTTGCCTGCTCGTTAACAAAAATGCGGTCCGTTTTGTCATTACGAATCAATGGTTTATTAGTCGGCACTACCACTACGTCCAGGTTATAGACTTTCTCAAATTCTTCCGCTGACGTCGCTGCCGTGCCGGTCATTCCTGCCAAAGAGATGTACAGACGGAAGAAGTTTTGAAAGGTAATCGTGGCTAGCGTCCTGCTCTCTTGCTGTACCGTCACTCTCTCCTTAGCCTCAATCGCCTGGTGCAAGCCTTCTGCATAACGCCGACCTTCCATCAAACGGCCCGTGAACTCGTCCACAATAATTACCTGCCCATCCTTAACCACATAATCTTTATCGCGGCTGTACAAGCTCTGCGCCCGCAGCGCTTGCTCCAGGTGGTGTACAAAGCGGATACCCTGCTCCTCATAAATGTTGTCAACACCCAGCAGTTCTTCAATCTTGGCTATTCCCTCATCGGTCAGCGTGGCCGTTCGTCGCTTCTCATCAATATTATAATGCGCGCCCTCCTTGAGCTGCGGCACTAAGCGGGAAAACTGGCTATACAGCTGGGTTGATTCAACATCCGGCGCCGAGATAATAAGGGGTGTGCGAGATTCATCAATCAATATACTGTCCACTTCATCCACGATGGCAAAGTTTAAACCTCGTTGCACCATATCCTTTCCCGCCTGTGCCATATTGTCTCGTAGATAATCAAAGCCGAATTCATTATTAGTGCCGTATGTGATATCAGCCGCGTAGGCCGCTCGCTTTTCCTCCGCCGTTTGTCCGTGCAGTGTCGTACCTACCGTCAAGCCGAAGAAGTCATATAGCGGGCCCATCCAGGCCGCATCACGCTGCGCCAGGTAATCATTTACCGTCACCAAATGTGCGCCTGCGCCAGTCAGTGCGTGCAGGATTAACGGCAATGTGGCCACCAGCGTTTTTCCTTCCCCGGTCTTCATTTCCGCAATCTTATTATCCAACAACGCCAGCCCGCCCAGCAGTTGCACGTCAAAATGTCGCATGGCCAGTGTGCGCTGGCTGGCCTCGCGTACTGCTGCGAAGACTCCGGCCGTGTGCTGCTTAAGCTCGTGGAGCGGCTTACCTTTATACCGCACTACGCGCTCCTTTAGCGCTTCATCCGACAGATCCCGCATCTCTCCTGCCAAAGCGTTAATATCAGCCGCCTTCGGCTGATACCGCCGTATCGCCTTCTCAAACCGCGTTTGGCTTTTCGACCATGGTAACAAAGACATGCCAAGAGGTTACCTATTTATTCAAGGAAAATCTACCCCTTAATTATTATTGTGTTTTTCTCGTTTTTTTTGCAGCTCTTTCTTCAACACGCCTATAACCTCGTCCAGCGCCTCCTGAACCGATTCCCCCGCCCGCTCGGCGTGAAAAACAGCCTTGCCTTGTTTGATGTTAATAATGCAAGTCACAGTAATCCCAGTGCGGTGGTGTGTATCATGACGTAGCACCACGTCCGTGTGAAATGGCGGTGTTAAATACTTTTCCATACGCTCAAGCTTTTTATCTAAAAGACTAAGGTCAACCTCACTTAGTTCGATATGCTGCGTAGTAATAGAGTATTTCATTCCGATATCATACCACGCCTGGTATCTTCCACGAGTTTGGTTACCTGCTCGCTAATAGTATTAGCAAAATGCACTCGGGAAAATCTCAACACTGATTGTTGTAACACCTCACGATTAAAAGAGCTCTCCTTAAGCAGGAATTGTCGCAGCGCTTCCGCCAGTGATTCCTCCGTAGGGTCATTATATAAGATACCGGTCACGCCGTCCTCGACCACCTCTTCAGCGCCGCCCTGGCCCAAGGCAATCACCGGCGTGCCGCAGGCCAAAGCTTCGGCCGCCACCATGCCAAAATCTTCCCGGCCCGGTTGCAACAAAGCTCGCGCCTCTCGGAAATATTTGCGTAGATCTTCTCTGTGCACTCCGCCCACAAAGCGCGTATACTTCCCAGCCAGCCTCCTTAACCGGGTTAAATTATATCCAGTACCAACTACTACTAACGGCAGTTCCAATTTCTCGCAAACCGAAATC
>CAYSWF010000023.1:10362-10638 GCA_964434765.1 uncultured Candidatus Saccharibacteria bacterium | reverse complement strand
TGCCAAACCCGCCCCGGCCGTCGCTTAAAAAGAAAAAAGCTTCCTGTCTACAGGAAGCAAATGGAGTCGGAGGGATTTGAACCTACAACCTCCCTGTCTTTGACCAGGCGCAGTCTTTGACAAGGCGCTCTCCCAGTTTGAGCTACGACCCCAATAAAGAACTGTGTGGTGCGCGTGGTAGGAATTGAACCTACGGCCCCCACAATGTCAATGTGATGCTCTACCACTGAGCTACACGCGCCACCCGTAACTTAAAACTTAAAACTCCAAATGCAA
>CAYSWF010000023.1:9070-10352 GCA_964434765.1 uncultured Candidatus Saccharibacteria bacterium | reverse complement strand
TTGCCCGCCGACTTGTCCGCCGAAGATTTATCGGAGGTGGAAGCTTTAGCGTAGGCTGGGCCCTTCGCACAAGCAATATAGCCAAAACTTACAATAGGTGCAATAAATACAGTACAGCTTTAGGCCAGTAGCTCAGTGGCAGAGCGGCGCTCTTATAAGGCGCATGTCGCAGGTTCGATCCCTGCCTGGCCTACACACATTTGCCGTAGTAAATCTCGCGCATTACTCACATTTGACAGGAACGAGATAAGGCTTAATAATTCGTTTTCTGCACCTTACCCAACCTGAAAACCTGTTCACCCAACGGAGGTGTTGTATGTCTGCTGTTACCGACCAGATTGGCTATGTGTTTCAGCCACGTGATCCCAGTATCTATTGTGAGATTTACTTCCCCCACAAAGCTGCCTATCAAGGCGAAATCTACAGATCACTGTTGGAGGGAAGGGATCCTGACAACGTGAAGCAGTATCTCAACGGCAGTATCGACGAAGGTTTAATCGAGGAGCTGGCCGTCTATCGCCCTTTACTGAACCCTGATCTGTACAGCGGCCAAAAGAAGAAGATCGCCGGTGATGCCAAGGCACGTGCCCGTGAACGCATTAAGCAGTATCGCTCGTCGTTTGCTGGCTGGTCGGTGTACGCAGTAGCCGGCGTGTTCTTTGGTGAAGACAAACAGATGCCTCCAACATTGCGTCCCACTCAGCGCTTGGAGCCAGCGGAGGAGTTAGTTCAAGTACTGCGGCTCATCTTTCGCTTCAGCAAGCGTGACCTTGATGAAGCAGGTGATAGGCTACAGTCAGCAGCCCTGGCCGCTGGTTGCGAAGAGGTCCATCGCACCATTGTCTTTCGAACCATCAGCCGGATGGAGCGGGTACTCGGCTTACACCCCTGGGCTGCCAGCGAACGCGACCGTTTTCTGACCCAGCATCGTCATTGGAAAACGCCGCAACTTCAGCATAAATATGACTTTGCGCAGCAATACTTTTCCGAGATCGCCCACGAAGCCGAACATTGGATTGATGACTGCGCCCTGTTTGTCTTTGGATACCTGGTGAGAAAGTTTGCACAGGAAGTCTTACGGCAGCGCGAGGAGAAGCAAGAAGCCGAAATCTGGGTGACTCACTTTCTGGACTTGTCGGTTAACGTGACGGCTCGCCCGCAAAGCACAGAGTAGTCGCCATTGCGCGGACATGATGTAAATGGCACAGTAGTACTGGTTCTTTCCATCAGTCCACCACTCACTTTCACTCGGAGGATATACCAATGGCCCTGTCAGAAAAAG
>CAYSWF010000023.1:3937-9060 GCA_964434765.1 uncultured Candidatus Saccharibacteria bacterium | reverse complement strand
ACTTTCACTGTTCAACCCAAACTTCATGAGGAGGTGCTAATGGCCCTGTCAGACAAAGCGCGGCAACTGCTCACACAGATTTACGCCTGTCGTGGGTACGGTGACGAAAAGTTTGTGAGTGAGGATGCGGATGAAGCGCTGGAATATGTGCTGCAGGAGATCGTGAATGATTTGACAAGTCGGCTTCGCGATGACGCCAGCACACCGCTCAATATGGCGATGCGAAAGGCAGTTGTTTCTCTCCGCTTGGATTGGAGAGAGCGCCGTGAAGTCGAGACGTCGTGACGCACGTCTCCTGATGTTTGTACCCTGGTCTTACCTTGCAGAATCTTATCTGCAGGGATTTTTTTGGTCCCAGCTTCTTTTTGGAAAAATCTCAAAGTAAGTAAAAGTTAAACTGCTCCACGAACACTTCTACAGCAAAAACTCCAGCACGTTGTCGCGGTGAATGGTGCGAGGCTGAACATCGTAGACGCGTTCAAAACCTTTGGACGGATGGGCGGCGCCAGGATCAAAACAAGTATCAAAAGGGCATAATTTGCTTCCTTGCTTAACAATCAAATCCACGGTGCTGTCGTTGCGCGAGCGCCAGAAGAAAAGATCCTCGTGCCGTTGGTAGGTGCGGCTCTGTTTCAATACCTCTGCTATCACCCAGTTTTCCCATAAGGCGGCTAGGTCACTGCGGTTTTCAGACACCACCCATTCCCGCTGCAGGGCGTTCTTGACACCGTTGTCCCAAAAGTAATACTTGCAACTCTTATTCACTTCCTTAGCCGAATCAGTGCTGTAGGCCGGCAGACTAAAAATTACAAAGATACCCTCCAGCAAATCAAGATAACGCAGCACTGTTTGGCGGCTAAGTTTCAAACGAGTAGCCAGCTGTTTGACGGAGATCGTGTTGCCGATCTCGCTGGCCAGCTCCAGAAGCAGACGGCGCACATCCTCGGGCGAGCGCACCAAGGAAGCGGTGAATATATCCTTAAGCAGATAATCACTGCTTAAGTTAGTCAGATATTGGCGCGGATCATCTGTGAGGTACGCCTCGGGATAGCCGCCAAACACCAGGCGATTAAGCAACAGCGCGCGGATCTGCTCGTTAAAATTCTGATGCAAACTGGCCCCTGGACTGCCCGGCACAAACCAGTTCTGCTGCGCCAATATCTCTTCGAACAACAGTGGCGTCAGCCACAACTTCTCGTTGCGTCCAGCTAGATCGGCCGCGGCCGTATCCAGCAACGTAGCGCTGGCCGAACCCAGTAAAATAACCTTGGTGTCGACGCGCGCGTCATACCACCCCTTAACAATGCGTCCAATAGCCGGAACACGCTGCGCCTCATCAATTACTAGCACATCCCCCGCGCCCAAATTACGGACAGATTCACTCGGCTCTAGTTTAGCCGCCGCTGTCAAACGAGCCCGGTCAACTTCAATATCCATATTGAGAAGCTCTCCCCGACGGGTAGCTAATATATGTTCAATAAGCGTTGTCTTACCCACTTGGCGCGCGCCCAGGAGAAACAACACTTTGCGGTTTTTTAATGATTGCTTGAGCCGTTCCTCTAAAAGACGAGTTATATACATAGTGCTAACCATAGTTTACATTTTAGGTACTCATTATGTAAAGTATAATCATGAAAGAATCCCTTACTGTGACTTCCTCCGCCGCCGGCCAGCGCCTGGACATCTTTTGTGTTAGCAAGGTCCTAAGCCTCTCTCGCACCGCTCTCCAGCGTGCCATCAAAAATGGTGACATTACCGTCAACAATCAAGTAGTCAAGCCCCGCTACATCGTACGCACCGATGATATCGTTCATGTCCAGCTCCCAGCCAAAACACTGCCGGCCGCACCGCCCTCCTCACCCCCCTCGCCTCCTATCCTTTACGAAGATAAAGACATTGTTGTCATCAACAAGCCAGCCGGCCTTACCGTACAACCGGGCATTGCTAACGAGACTGGCACCATAACCGACTGGTTTACTAGTCGCTACCCCGGCCGCCGCGGCGGCCTAGTCCACCGCCTCGACAAAGACACCAGTGGCGTGCTTGTTCTGGCCAAGACCGATAAAATTCACGCTTATCTCAAACAACAGTTCAAAAAGCGTCGCGTCAAAAAAGAATACTTGGCCGTTGTCTTTGGCGTACCCAAAGCCAGCGATGGTCGTATTACCCGCCCGCTGGCTCGCAGTAAGCGCAACCCGCTGCGCCGGACGATAGACGAAACGGGCAAGCCGGCCATCACTGAATGGCAACTTGAGAAAAAACTTGGCTATAAATATGCCTTACTAAGAGTGTTTCCCTTCACCGGCCGCACTCACCAAATCCGCGTCCACCTCCACTTCCTTGGCCACCCCATCGTCGGCGACAAACTCTACACTTTCAAACGCCAGCATCCGCCAGCTGGCGTCACTCATCAGCTCCTTCACGCCCACAAACTCACCCTGGCCTTGCCGTCAGGCAAAAGAAAAACCTTCACCGCTCCCCTGCCGGTAGACTTTCAAAGAGTTCTTTCTGGTGCCGAGGGCGGGACTCGAACCCGCAAGCCAAATGGCAAGGCATTTTAAGTGCCTCGAGTATACCTATTCCTCCACCTCGGCATATCATTTCTTTCTCCTTCGTCCTCTGTGATGAGGAGTTAAACTATGACAATTTGGACAAAGAACTCGCACGTTATCTAATCGGTTATCAGTTGGATCCCCGTTTATGTGATCTAATTCTAACGGCAGATGACCTGTCTCCGTTTTCTTAGACCAGCCACATTGCTCACACTTTTGTGACTTCAGGCCCGCCTTAAACAGGCGCTCCTTTAGCTTATAACTCTGAAAGCTACTACCCCTGACCAGTATTTCACCCAATGGAACACGGGGAATCCCCATTCCGGTGAGACCAGCATTCCACCCTCTGCCTTTGAAATGGGCTGTATCAAAACCATTCTCTTTTATATACTTTTGCAGTTGAGCATAATTACCCCCCGCAGGAACAAGACCCAGTTTCTTTATAACTTGCCTGTAACTAAAAGATTCTTGGACGGCTTTATCCAATTGTTCAATAGTCCACGACCTCTTCTTCGCCATATTTTTTAGTGTACTACGAAAATGGAACACGCAACAGTCTTAATTAAGACTTCACGTCTACCATTTTGAGGCCATGGCCGGAATCGAACCGGCGTATAAGGGTTTTGCAGACCCATGCCTTACCACTTGGCTACATGGCCACCCTGTTAGTTTAGTACTACCAGACCAGTTTTAGCTATTCTGATTCGCCGCCTTCAGACTCTTTCTTGATTTCCTCTTTAACTTCTTTTTGAGCTCCCTCTTGTGTCTTCTCTTCTTCTGCTTTCTCCTTCTCTGCTTTTTCTTTAGCCGCTTCCGCTAAACGTTTTTTCGCCTCTTCTTCCTTCACATATCGCTGCATGGCCAAAACGTCCTCTTTAAAGCGTCGCCGTCCTGCTTGCCGCAGGTATGTCAACTTAGCCCGCCGGACCTTTTGGCGCCTCACTATCTCAATATTCGTAATCAGTGGACTGTATAAGGGGAAAATACGCTCCACTCCAAACCCGCCCCACTCCCGCCGGACCATAAATGTGGTCGATGGGCCACTGCCCCGAACGCCAAGCATTATGCCATCAAACGTTTGCAAGCGCGTCTTCTCACCCTCCTGCACCTTCATTTCCACTCGCACCTCATCACCAGCGCGCAGCTGCGGCCGCTCCTTGTTCTTCACTTGTTGTCGTTCAAAATATCGCAGCAAATCCATAAGGTATCAGCCAGTATACTGATGCCCCCTCTAAAGGTCAACCGCTATCTTCTTACGGCAATCTTATCACTTCCATTTCGACAATACGCGCTCCGTACAGGAGAGCTCCCGTACGTGTCGGTTGCCAGATATCCACGATATATTTACCGTCGTAACGGCTATTCAAACGATCCCACACCGTATATATCTGTTGTCCAATCCTAACTTCAGCGCCAAACGGCAAAAAGTTAGCCGCGATTACTCCGTGTCCCACCCGCCGCCCCGAGGCCGTTACATACGGCGAGCTATCAGTCTGATCCACCGTAGACGAATAAGCCGTCGACAGCACCCGCACCACACTGCCCGGCACCAGCGAAGAGCGAACTGTCAGAGAAGAAGATTTTAATAATCGCGCCACTGTCCGCTCCTTTGGCCAGGCCTCGATACCCACCATGGCTCGTCCGGCCAACGTTGGATCACGTACGAATACCAAATTCAAATGAGCCAGCTCGACATCGTTAACAAATGCCAGTGCCCGCGCTGGGAAAATGCTCACTGCCAGAAAAACAGTTAGTACCCCAAACTGCACCACATTCCACACCAGAAGCTTACCTTCATGGAAGAGTGCGTTTGTGTGTTTATGTTGGTTTGTCCGCATAAGGACACGCCAGCTTGAGATATAAAAAAGCCTGATAGGGGGTTATCAAGCTGACACCCGTATAGTAACATATTTGATATTATTAGTCAATCACTTCTACTCTCACCTGACCCAGTCCGCCCTTCATACCAATTGCTTGCTTAGTCGCGATAGTTAAGTCAGCCACCCGGCGACCATAACGCGCGTGATAAAAACCGCCGGTATCAGTGATGCGCGCGTTGACCGATTGACCAGTTGCTAAATTTGTCACTTTCGCCGTATGCCCCACCAAATGTTTTTTGTCAGCGCCAATTGCCATTGTCAGCGCCGTGTCATCTAACGGTTGCCCGTTAGCCATCGTGCGGCTTACACCACACCCTAAACAACCCGCCCGGCTGTAATAACTAGCCTCACCTTCCAGCACTACCGGCAAATCTGCGGCAGGCACTGGAGGGACGTACGCCAGCCGACGGGGGGTAGACCACTGACCAGGCGTTGTTTTAACCGGCGGGTATGCCACCACCGACCCTTTAGTCCGCTGTGAGTAGTCGGGCTCATTAAGGGTCACTGTCGCCAGCAACTTCTGTGATGGAGAGTTGGAAAGAATCGCCTCGAACGCCAGCGCTTGCGGCGGAAAGGCGGATATTGTGACCGCCAACGTTACCAGGCTGGCTAAACGGGCCTTTTTAGTTAAGCTTTTAACCGCTTTAGATGGCATTTAGAAGGGTATTAAGGCTTATAAAAAAAGCCTGGC
>CAYSWF010000023.1:0-3927 GCA_964434765.1 uncultured Candidatus Saccharibacteria bacterium | reverse complement strand
AGCACAAACCCCGAATTATGTCAAGACACGTTTTAAACACATGTCAACTAACATATTTATGCTATAATTCCCCAAAAGGCTACTAACCTAAACAATTATTTTTCTATGAAATTAATATATTTATTAATATTTATATTAACTTTTAGCTTTGCTCTTCCAGCGATTGCCCAGACAAACAATCTCGAAGAGGAAGTGCCAGTCACCGCCACCGACTTTTCAGACGAAGGCTTGGGCGACGATGATTTGACAGCTGACCTGGCAGCAGAGGCTTTGCCTACCACCGACGCCGTCTCCTATTGGTGGGAGAATCTCCGCAGCAATGTGATCAGCGTGTTCACTTTCAACGCCGAAAAGAAAGCCGCCCAAATGCGCCTGCGTCTGCACCGTCTGGATCGCAAGCTGGCCGCTTGCGCTGAAGTTGGCGACCCGGAGTGTGCCGCCAAAATTGAACAACGAATCCAAGCTCTGCAAGAGCGCACCGAGCGTTACATTGCCAAAAGACAGGAGCTGCGCGAGCAGCACCTGCGGCGGCTTGAAGAGTGGCGGGCCAAGCGTGCCGCCCGCTTGCCAGAACTGCGCCAGCGTGCCGCTGAGCGTCGCAGCCAGCGCCAGCAGCTGCTCCAGCAACGCCAGGAGAATCGGCAACAGGCCATCGAAAATCGCCAGCAAAACAGACAAAGCACCATCGAACAGCGCCAACAAAACCGCGAACAACTCATTGAGCTGCGCAGCCAGAATCTCAAAGGCAAACTAGATGCTACCCGCCAGCAAGCCGAAGAACACCAACAAAACCTCCGCGACCTAGAGGCAGAAAACTAACGTTTAGGTGAGCGGGTAACGGGAGTCGAACCCGTGCTTCGACCTTGGCAAGGTCGTGTTCTACCACTAAACCATACCCGCCTACAGTGCCGCGGGTCGGAATCGAACCGACGACGCCTGCCTCTTCAGGGCAGCGCTACTACCACTGAGCTACCGCGGCTTGTTTTTCTACTCTGATGCAATTTTCTGTCAAATTCAATAGCCCGCCTTATTTTATCATGCTTGCGTCTCAAATAAAGTAAATCAGGCTTGTAGTACATGATCTTAAACAATCTCCTTGTGTCTCCCTTCACATACCTAATTGTATAAGCCCCCTTACCTCCATGAATATATCCTTTTACACCGTAAAGACGAGTTAATTGTGTTTTAATCCATATGACAAATTCCATACTGGCGGAACTTAGACCTAAGTAGTAAACAAAACTCTTTGGCCACCTCTTATCCCAAGCTGTCCAAAATGTACCATCTCCGTCATACAGGCCACGCACGAAATCAGCAAAGTAGTCATCCGGCAACTCCACCTTTTGTATTGTCTTTGATTTTTTCGGGTGTATGCCAATACTCCTTAGAAAGCTGTAAAACTGCTTGCTCTTGAAACAAATAGTAAAGTATTTCTTCTTTACCTCACCACCACGGGGCCTTTTTCTCGCCTTCTTCTGTGTATTAAGAGCCTTCCTGTAAAGGTTGATCAGACTTGATTCTCTAGAAACAAATCCTATAGAGTAGCTATCACTTCTTAACCAGCCATCAGCAGCTATTAAGCCCACAACGTAGGCGAGTTCCTGTCGCCATGTAGTATCAATTACGTTTCGGAGAATTCTATTATCACCCATTCCCGCATCGTATCATAAACGTTCGTACTTTCCTGTGGGCGGTGAGGGATTTGAACCCCCGACCTTTGCGATGTAAACGCACTGCTCTACCACTGAGCTAACCGCCCCTCGATTCGGCCTAACGGCCTCACTCGGGGTAAATCCTCGTTTTTAGGGTGTTTACACTGAGCGAGCCCCGAGCTTGTTCACCTTGAGCTTGTCGAACAGGTCGAGGGGCGAGTCGAAGTGCGGACGAGAGGATTTGAACCTCCACGGGCTAGTGCCCAACAGCCCCTCAAGCTGTAGCGTCTACCGGGTTCCGCCACGTCCGCGCTTTGCCCACCGAAGCCTCGTGCGAAGGTGGGTAATCAAGAGAATACTTTACCTCTTTTATATTTTCAAGAAATCCGAATTGCCAATTCATCTATCATTCAAGTGCGCAGCGGCTGTCTAAACACATTACTTCGCCATAAAAAACCATATCGCAATAAACTTGAGGCTCTTCAGTTGCCTCGTCATATGATTGGCAAGCACCAATCTTCTGTTGTCCATAACTGCTCTTATGTTGCTTATTTATCGCCGCCGCTTTACAATCTCCGCAGTCGCCGTATACCCACATACAATCATTATCTACCTCGCATTTCTTCATGCTATCGGGTATTACCACCTGACCATATTCATTCACAGACAAAGAGTCTGCTGCCCCACTTGTAATCGGAACAGCTGTATTGCTTACCTCATTAACACCAGGGCTAGCCAATGGCTGTCCAGTCGAATCTGTGCGTATCGTATTTAATACTGGGACAAAAGAAAAATATCCCAGCAATAATAGTAATAGCAATGCCAATAACACTACCGCGAACACTAGTCCCACGGTCGCCTTCGTCATGCCCAAATTATACCACTTTCCCCCGATTTTAAAACAACGCCCCTTGCTTATCTGGTATAACTTCAGTAGTAACCTTGTCTTCATCACCGACTGCTCCACCGGTTTCAATCAACTCCAGCACTTTCGGAATCTTGGCGAAATCAGTTAAAAGAACCGGCCGCAGGTCCCCCCGGTACAGCGCCGCCGCCGGATGATACATTGGCATAATAACCTGCCCTCTCGCGTTACGTTTTGGCTGTCCGTGGATCTTTGATATCGACAAGTTCTCGCCCCAAAAATGAGCCAGCGAGTATCGTCCCAGCGTCACAATTAACTTAGGGTCTATAATAGCTACCTGCTGATCCAGCCAGGGAGCGTACGCCTCAATCTCCTGCGGCAGCGGGTCACGATTACCCGGCGCTCGGTGTTTTATCATATTAGCAATGTACACATCCTCCCGCCTGTAGCCGATTGATTCGATTAGCTCGTTCAGAAACTTCCCGGCCGCTCCCACGAACGGCCGTCCCTGCTCATCCTCGTCTCTCCCTGGTCCCTCTCCCACAAACAAAATATCGGCGTCTGGGTTACCCTCCCCCGGCACGTCATTAGTAGCCACAGACCTAAGCGGCAGATCTTTCTTGCTCCACTCCTCATTAAGCTCATTTAAGGCTTGCTGTTTTTCTTCACTAGCGGCAGCGGTTAGTGCCCCCCTTGCCTCGCCCCGCGTAGCCTTTAGGCGAAGTGGGGATAAGGGGGGGTTAGGGGGGGTTACTCTCTCCATCGCTTTAGAAATTCTAAATCTTTTTCTATCAACCTGTCGTGCTTCGTCTCCAGTATAAAATTCACTTTCTGAAAATCTTTGTGCGCCAGCATGGCCTTAAAACCCTCCTCCCCTATTTTCCCCTGCCCGATATGTTCATGGAAGTCTTTATGTTCGCCTAAATCTGCTTTCGAATCATTCGCGTGCACCAATCTAAGCCGTGCCATCCCCAGTGTGTTTCTAAATTGCCTCATGGTATCGTCGAGTGTCGCCGCGTCTCTCATGTCATACCCCGAGGCAAACATGTGGCAGGTGTCCAAACATATATGTATGTCGCGTCGTCCCAACTCCTTGAGAATATATTGAAGCTCGTCAAAAGTATGTCCAATTATCGCCCCGGCGCCCGCCGCAATCTCCAGCAGTAATTCGGTGGAATATTTTTCATTCCCTTTGTAAATTTCCTTCAACCCCACCGCCACTTGCTTTAGGACTTCATTAGTAAAAAGTTGGCTAGGGGGGATTTCCCAGTCCCGCGCACTACCCAAATGAGTAACTACATACTTCACCCCTAATTGGCTGCCTCGCTTCAGCTCCTCTCTCACTCACTGAATTGAACAATCAGGAGCCAGCATATAAAATAGCTTAGTACAAAAGTTACAAATGAAACT
>CAYSWF010000022.1:2521-11346 GCA_964434765.1 uncultured Candidatus Saccharibacteria bacterium | reverse complement strand
TTCCCCGCGGCTGCCGCTTCCAGATAGACGATGCCAAATCCCTCCGCGTCTCCCTCGATTCGCCGCGGCGTTAAGGCGAACAGCTGCGCCCCTTGGTACAAAGCCGGCAAGTCCTCATCCGGCACCAATCCTAAAAACTTGACGCTTTCTTCCACAAAGAGATGCCCCGCTAATTTCTCGAGTTCTTTTTCCTCTTCACCCTCGCCGACAATTACCAAATCAACATCGCCAAATTTTGTTTGATCAAGGTGGCTAAAAGCTTCAATTAAAACATCAATCCCCTTGCGCGCAATCAGCCGCGCCACTGTTATGATGTACGGCCGCTTCACATTATGCGCCCCTAGCACCCTGTTTAAATCTTCTTCATCTACCTTATGCAAAAAACGCTCGTCCACCCCCGGCCATATTTTTACCAACCGCTTCTTCTCCACGCCCAATTTAAGTAATGATTCTTTAGTTATGTCGTTTATGTAAACTACCCGGTCTGCGTTTATTAAAACCTTAACCAGTTTTTTACGCTCTCTCGGCTCACTGCTCCACTCTTCAACCTCCATGGCATAAGTAAAAACTACGTAAGGAATACTTAAACGCTTCTTCAGGTAATATCCCACCAGTCCTTCGAATAGGGCTTTGCCGCACAGCACCACATCGTACTTTTCCTTTTTCGCCTGGCGATACAGGAAGACGAACAGCGGCAGCCACGCTGGCTTGATAATCGGCCAAAAAAACCGCCGGCGCACCACTTCCACCTCCTCAACCCCACTTCGCCCAAGGGCTACGCGGGGCAAGGCACCTGGAATATGGGGTGATAATACACCAGGCTTGCCCTCCGAAGCTTTAGCGGAGGAGGGTGTTTTCCCGGCCGCCGCTGCGCCACGGCGACAGGACCCGTCGCTTCGTGTGATAGAATATATGATTGGCTTCAGGGCATAATTAATCCAGCCTTCGATATTTCGGTTGATAGCCAGAGCGAGGAGTGACTTGGTGAAATAGAAAGGCAGCCACAGCCATATCCAATAGGGAAAAAAGCGTTTATGGAGGTAGATCATGTTGTAGAAGTAGCCGTAGTGGAACTCGGTAAAGTCAGCCAGCATGGTTTTTTTGTGGAATTTGTGAGAGCCGCCGGTGCGGGCGCCGGGGTGGCGGATAACGAGAGATGGTTCAAGCAACAATTTTATCCGCGCGCGATGCAGTTTTAGGGAAGCGCTGTAGCTTTCGCCATAAGCGTCTTTGATTAGATTGTTGTCGATAAAATATTCCTGGAGGGAATGGTGCCAAAAGTTGCCCCATTCGATGAGGGGAAATATGGGGCGTTGTTTGGTTCCGCAATTGACGCGGCGGGGGCGGAGATGGGGCGCAAGTTTTATCAGGAAATCCGGGTCTTCAATTTGAGCGTCATCGTCGAGAAAGCCTAGGTATGCGCCGGTGGCGGCGGTGAGGCCAGTTCTTTTGCCGTCTCTTTGGTGGTGGCCGGCGTTGAGGACATATTTGATACAAGGGTGTTTGCTGGCCAAGTCTTGTACTACGTTGGCTGTATTGTCTGTGGAATGGTCGTCAACTACGATAATTTCGTGGGGGGGGTGTGATTGGGTCAAGAGTTGATTAATAAGCGTTCCCAGATAGCTGATACGGTTGTAGGTGGGGATAATTATGGAAATAGATTCTGACATGTCAGATTAACGTACCAAGAGGTGGTATCCTGGTACAAGATACGAAGTATGGTTTTTTTCTTACGCAATAGGGCGCGCACGGCGGTTATGTTATTGCATCATTGGTTGTTCGGCCACACCATGGGCGCTTATATGAAGCAATTTTTAAAGCACCTATCTTTTTCGTTAGGGGGGTTGACGCTGGCTAACGGAATCTTGTTCGGCACCTTATTACTGGTGGGGCGGTTGTTGGGTCCCGGGCAGCTGGGGTTGTTTTCTCTCACTTTAGCTATGGCGCAGGTGTTGGTTATTCCTATGATGCTGGGTATGGACGTGGCGGTGATGCGGAGCGTGGCTAGGCACGCTCCGCATCTTAAGGCTAAGCGCCGCATCGTTTCCTCTGGTTTTCTGGTGATAGGGCTGGGCGTTCCGCTCGTGGCGTTGCTGGTAGCCGGATCGGCCGGAGTGTTGTCAGCTTTATTTGGTATCGAGCGGGTGGTGTGGCGGACGGCGGCGGCGCTGGCCATAGTGTTGGTGTTCAGGATGTTTTTTGACGGGGTGATAAGAGGCGAGGGCAAGTTCAAGTTTCAGTCGGGGGCCAGGGTGGTGGAGGCGTTGGTTATACTACTAAGCTTTACGGCGCTGTACTGGCTGACGGGCCAGGGTGGATATAGGCTTTTTTTGGTGGCGACGATGATAGGGGCGGCAGTGATTAGCGTTCTCTATCTAACGGGGGGAGAGGTGGGACGCCTGATAGCGCGGAGGTATGCTAGCCGCCAGGAAGCGTGGAGACTTTGGCGTTATATACGCTTTGGTATGGGGGGAGCAGTAGCTGGTTTATTAATGGTAGGCGGCGATAAATTATTGATCGAGCGTTTATTGGGACCGGTTAGTCTGGGTGTTTACGCGGCGTACTACTATGTATCAGTGCAGGTGGCCACTCAATTAAGTTACGTGTTTATTAACGTTTTTTTTCCGATGGTGTCGCGCCATGAAGATAAGCTGGCCGTGCTAAAAAAAATAGATCGTTTGACCCGGCTATCGTTCGTCCCGGCTGTTTTGCTAATGATGGGGGGGGTAGCGGTGAGTCTGTACCTGTTAAGCGACGCTTATCACTTTTCCTGGGTCCTGATTTTGAGCATGAGCGTATACGCTATCTTGTTTTTTATCTGGCAGATTTACTGGTGGTTTATCGCTAGTACTGGGGCAGCCGGGGTTAGGTTTACTGGCTTGCATGGTCTGGTGGCGGGGATAGCCTATCTGGTGGCTATCCGTTTTTTAGCGGCGAAGTTTAACTTATTAGCGCCGGCCCTGTCGTTTTTCATCGTCTTTGCTTATTTAGGAGGAGTCATACAATGGTGGAAAAAGAAATATACGAGAAAATTTATCTAAACAAAAAGAACTTTAGTTTTGGCAGAAACTGGCAATGGTTTTTGGCTGGGCTAACGGAGGCAAGAGTACGTGGCGCGACTGAATCTTTGAATGAATTTTTAGCTGACGTGATTAATCTCAAAGGAAAGTCGTTGGTTGATGTCGGCTGTGGCAGCGGATTGTCTTCTTTGGCTGCTTGCCGGTTGGGAGCGTCGCGCGTGGTTAGTTTTGACGCGGATGTTTATGCGGTTGGGTGTGCCAAGCGCTTAAGAGAGAAATATGGTTTGGCGGGTGTCTGGAGTATTGGCCAAGGTTCGGTGCTGGACAGAGATTTTTTGTCTTCACTGGGTACGTTTGATGTAGTGTACTCCTGGGGAGTGCTTCATCATACCGGTAATATGTGGCGATCTTTTGATAATGTTATTTCGCTTCTGAAGCCTGGCGGTTGCTTGTACCTCTCAATATACAATAACAATGAAAAATATCGGCTGGAGGGGACGTCAGAGTTTTGGCGAAGAGGTAAGAAGCTATATAATAGGGCGCCGGGGTGGGGAAAGGGAATAATGGAAATAGTCTATAAGTTATATATTATGGTGGGTTTGGTGGCCCACGGCCGGAATCCGGTAAGTTACGTGCGGAATTATTACCAATTGCGCGGCATGAGTTTCAGCACGGATATTAAGGATTGGCTGGGCGGGTATCCTTATGAATTTGCCAAACCGCGCCAAGTAATAAATTTTTTTACCAGGAGGGGATTTGGGTGTATAAAGAAGAAAGAGGTGCGGAGCCTCGGTTGCAATGAATTTATCTTTAAGCGGCTATAGTTATATTAAATGTTGGTACATATTGAGGAACCGTTGAGCTATTTTAGGCGTATGGTAACTTTGGACTTGGGTATAAGCTGCTTTGGCTAGCGAGGAACGCAGAGTGGGGTTAATAATTAGTTGGGTCAAGGCACCGGCCAGAGCGACTGAACTACCAGGTTTAACTAAAAGAGCAGAGTGACTGGCGGCAAAGATAGTTCTATTTTCGGGAATGTCAGTGGTTATGATGGCAAGCCTAGAGGCCATGGCTTCAAGCAGAGCCCGGCTCATGCCCTCGTACAGAGTTGGCAGCACAAATATGTCGAAGAGAGGAAGAATATCAGGGACATCGTCCCGGTTGCCTAGCATTATTACGTGACGTTGAATATTGAGCTTATTAATTTGTTTCTGTAAACGGTGTTTTTGCTGGCCAGTGCCTACTAAGACGACGACTAATTCTGGGTGTTTTAGCAGGAGCTTCGCCAGGGCTGTCAAGAGAAATCGATGGCCTTTCTGTTTTCTTAGTTGGGCGACACAGCCGATGACTATTTGGTCGAAGCTCAAGGACAGATCTGCCCGAGTGAGGCGGTTTGTGGGATGCGGAGAGTAACCAGCTAGTGATAAGCAGTTGGGTATAATGGTTATTTTGCCTGGCGGCAGGAAGAAATACTTGGCGTATTGTTTTGCGGTGACGGGAGTATTGAAGTGATAGTGTGTAACGAGGGAGGAGGTGAGGCCATCGGCTAGTAATAGGGGCCAGAAGGGGCTTTGGGTTAGTCTGGCACGCACGGAACAGACGATAGCCGGCACTCCAGCCAGTCGTCCCAAGAGACGCCCGATAAGGTCAGCCGGGGGCAAATACGTGGTAAGTATTTGAGGTTTTAGGGAACGTATAATGCGATAGAGGCGAAAATAACCGCGGATATCAGCGAAGTGTCTTAAGCGGGCTGGCGCGACGGATAGGCCACGGGCGGAGAATCTATCTGCCAGGTAACCAGGGGATTTAATGGTTACAATGGTGTGGCGGAATTGAGGAAGGGCGGGCAGCAGAGTGAGCAGCATGTTTTCGCAGCCGCCGTTACCGAGGGAAGAAATAAGATGAACGACGTGTTTTTTATGGGCAGCGGCCAACGGCGGTGATGCCGGCTTCGAGGTGTTCATAGGTTTGGATGCTTTGCAATTTAGCTTCTTTGAACCAGGCGTTTATTTCCTCAACGTAGTAGTAGTTACTTTTAGGCGTGGCTAAAACATCAAAGGCGTCGTTTAATTTCATACTGAAGGGGAAGTTGGCGTAATAGGAAAAAGGGATTTTTCTAGCCAGGTTTTTAGCACGCAGGCGCTTTAAGGTGTGAGTGAAAAAATTGAGGCCGTGGACGGTGGAGGCCGGCAGATAGCAAAGCGTAAATAGCAGGGGCTTGGGGAGGTGGCGGGAAATTTTGCGGAGGCCCTCGAAGACGTAGACGGCACGAAAGTTGTGACGCCTGTTGTACACCCAAATTAGAAGTCGCCCGCCGGGCTTGACGGTGGCGGGCAGCCGGGAGAAGCCTTCCTGCGGTTGGGGCAAATGATGAAGAACGCCAATGGAGAAGGCGCAGTCGGCGAAGCGTTGGACTGGCATGTGATAGACATCGGCTTGGACTACGCAGACGTTAGGTAGCTCTTTGGTAAGATTGAAGGCGGCGCTAACGCAGTCTCCGACGTCGGTGGCGATGACAACTTTGGCTCCGCTTAGGGCAGCTTGTTTGGTGAAACGTCCCGATCCGCAACCGACATCAAGAATTAGTTTATTTTTTAAATCAGATTCTTTGACGAAGGGGTGAAGGAAGTGCAGAAAGTTTTGTTTTTCAAAGGAATTTTCCCGATAGATGGTGTTCCATTCATAGGCAAAACTGTTAGCTGTTTTTTTCTGGTGTTCGATAAATGACCGGGGAGCGGTTTGTTGTTCCTGTTTTATCAATTGGGGGATACCGTCGATAAGGGGGTACGAGTTTTGCCGGCTATATAGTTCCCCCGCTATAACGTGCGGACCTGATTGTTTAGTAATCTTAAGCTGGAGGGGCTGCTTTGTCTGCGGGTCGACTAGATAGGGTAAATGATTAGGCCTCATCGTAGTTAGTCAAAATATTCCTGGAACCACAGCTCAAGAGTAAGTAACGCCCAGATATGGTTAGCATAGTTTATGTTAGTTTGGCAGTGGGTGTCGAGCAGGTTTTTGACGCTGCCCGGGTGAAAGAGGCCGCGTCCGGTGGCAGGCCGGGAAAGCAGAGTGGAATAGGCCAGGGGCTTAAGGGTGGCGCGGAACCAATGGTCAATAGGAACGCCGAAGCCTTTTTTCGGACGGAAAAGAATGTCACGGGGCAGGTATTTTTTTAGGGCCTGTTTTAAGATGTATTTCTTGTTGTTTATTCCTTTTAGTTTCAGGTTGCTTGGTATTTGAGCGGTGAGCTCAAGGAATTCGTGGTCGAGAAATGGGGAGCGGGCTTCGAGTGATACAGCCATGCTGGCGATGTCTACTTTGACCAGCAGATCGTCTGGTAAATAAGTGTTTAGGTCAGTGTAGAGGGTTTGGTCTAGTTTATCGGGTGTTTGGGCGGCGACAAACTGATGGGCGATGATATCGTAGGTGTCTTCTGGCCATACTTGTTGTTTGAAGCTGTCTGTGTAAAGCTCCGCTTTGTGTTCATTGGTGAAGTAACAGATGTAATTGACGTAGCGACGAGCGTAATTGTCCGGCAGTGTTTTGGCGAAGCGATGGGCCCGGTTGGAGAATGTGTTGCGTAGAGCCCGCGCCGCCGCTTGGCTAACCGGCACGGCCAGTAATTGGTTGACGAGCCGGAGTCTGGCGTAGGCCAGCGCAAAACGCTGTACGCTGTAACGGCCGTAGCCAGCGAAGTTTTCGTCGCCGCCATCGCCGTTCAGAGCTACCGTTACGTGGTCGCTAGTCAATTGGCTGACATAGTAAGTGGGTAAGGCGCTGCTGTCGGCATAGGGCTCTTCATACTGTCTCACTAGTGCGGGCAGTATTTCCATGGCATCGGGCTTTACGGTGAACTCCGTGTGGTCGGTGCGGTACTGGTCGGCTACCAGTTTAGCGTACGGCAGCTCATTGTATTTTTCTTCTTCAAAGCCGATGGAGAATGTTTTGACGGGTCGGAGCGAGTGTTTGCTCATCAGGGCAACAACGGCACTGGAATCAATGCCGCCAGACAGAAAAGCGCCTAGAGGGACATCGGCAATCATACGTAGTTTAACTGACTCCTCAAGCTTTGCTAATATTCTTTGTTGCCACTCTTCTTGAGACAAAGAAAGCTTGTGCGAATAATTGAGTCGCCAATAACGCTTTTTAATGACATGGCCGCTAGGTATGTCAACTAGTAAATAGTGAGCGGGCTCAAGTTTCCTGATGTTTTTAAAGCCGGTCAGGGGCGCGGGGCAATACTGGAGGGTGAGATAGTGGTGTATGGCAATGTAGTCAGGCTCTTTCTGATATTCCGATTGCGTGAGAATGGCTTTGAGCTCGGAGGCGAAGAGGAAGACTTGGCCGTCACTATAATACTTAAACGGTTTTTTACCCAGGCGATCGCGGGCACAGAATAATTGCTGCTTTTGGCTATCATAAATGGCAAAGGCGAACATGCCCCGCAGGTGTTTTAAGCAGTCGGCGCCATATTTGTCGTACAGGGCGAGAATAACTTCGGTGTCGGTGCGGGAAGAAAATTTATATCCTTCTTTTTCCAGGGCGCGGCGCTTGTCTGGGAAGTTGTATATTTCTCCGTTGTACACAATCCAATAGCGATCTAAATAGGACATGGGTTGGTGACCGCGTATGGAGAGGTCGATGATAGACAGCCGGCGGTGGCCCAGGCCAATGTTTTGGCGGGGGGAAATATATATACCCTCATCGTCCGGACCGCGATGGGCTAAGGCATCCGTCATGCGCTTAATATCACGCGCTTCAACTGGTAGATTGTGGAAGCTGATTTTACCGGCTATGCCGCACATAATCTTATGAACTTAGCATGTGTTTAAAGATTTTGTTATAGGCGGTTATGCTGCGCGGCCAGGAGAATTTGTTCATTACCTCGTTATAGGCTTGTTCTGACAGGGCGCCTCTTACGGCTGGGTTTTGGATGAAATATTTAAGCTTGCTGGCCAGGGTATATGGCTGCCGGGGCGGGATGAGGCAGGCACTTTTGTCATTTGTGACTATTTCCGGAGTGCCGCCGACGTTAGTGGCTATAATGGCTGTTTTACACAAGGCCGCCTCAATGACTGAAGTGGGTAAACCCTCGGTGTGGCTAGGGTTGACAAAAATGTCGGAAACTTTGAGAATGGACATGGCTTGGTTGAAGCTTTGTTGACCGAGAAAGGAAACGTAGTTTTTAAGACCGAGTTGATTAGTTAATTTTTCTAGGGGTTCTCGTTTGGGGCCATCACCAATTATAAGACAGTGAAAAGGGTAACTAGTAATTATTTTTATAGCTTTTAACAGATCGTCGACGCCTTTGCCGTCAATGAGCCGACCGACGAAAGTGATGATGGTTTTGTTGGGGTGCGCTTTTTTTATGTCAAGGTTGGGAGGCGTATTTAATATCTCGTCAGTTTCGAGGCCACGGTATATAACGGGGACGTTACGGCCGGTTAAGTGTTTAACGAAAGCGGCGGAGGCGTAAGAGTTGGCGACGACGGCGTCAGCGAAGCGAAAGATAAGACGGCCAAATGTGTAATCATAAAAGCGAGCAAGTAAACTGGCTAAAGGATTGGAGAGACTGACAAAGTCGGAACCGTGCTCGATGTGCAGCCAGGGAGTGTGGCTACCTTTAGCGTAAGCCAGGGCCAACAGGGAAGTAAAAAAGAAGCGGGTGCGAGAGACGACAACGTCAAGCTCTTGTTTTTTTATCTGCCGCCACATAAGCCAGAAAGCCGATTGCCAGAACTTAGGCAGGGGGTAGTTAGGAATGATTTCCCAGGCGGGGAAACGGATTATTTTGATAGCGCCGTT
>CAYSWF010000022.1:0-2511 GCA_964434765.1 uncultured Candidatus Saccharibacteria bacterium | reverse complement strand
GTTGTCTTCTTGGGCGGGAGTAAAGGAGGGGAAATGGCTGGTAAAAACGTTTATCTTAGCGCCGGTCTTAGCCAGATGTTGGTTAAACTGCTCCGCGTGGCTCTGCAGGCCGCCCACATGGGGAGGGTAATAAGGGGAGAAGACGAGTAATTTCATATTATTTTCCAGATTATCGCCTGGTTGGCGTCGTTGTATATTTGCTGAAATTGATGGGGGTAGTTGTTGGGAGTGGGCGCACTGCAGCGAGCGTCTAGCGATTCCTGCCAGGGGCGCTGCCGGTAGGGACTGGAGATGTTGGGCATCAAAAAGAGGAGGTAAGAACTTGAATGCTGTTGGGAAAAGTTAATCATGCCATTTGGTTCGCGGCAGTAAAAGTCAGCGGGCAAAAAAATTAGGGGGCGGGCTGTATACAGATCAATATATTCAGGCTTACGGTTCAGCATAATTGTGCTGCGGGCGGGAAGATTAGTGTTAATCCAGACAGCAGCCTCGACGACGTAATCAGGTAATAGATGCTTTTTTAGATTATTGACATACAGGGCGCCAGCAACGTTGGTAATGAAAAAGAATATAAACAAAGAGAGAAATAATTTATTTTTAGTGAGAGGGAGTTGAAATAAAGGCAGAAGCAGGACAACGGCAGCTAGGTTCACAAACATCCAGGCCCGATCAGCCAAAATAACAACGTTGAAGAAACGAGGAAGGATTTCAGCAACTAAGAAGAAGGCGAAAAAGACTAGCAGCAGGGTAAGAGGGGACGCGGAAGTGAAAAGGTTGCGGATAGGGAGGCGGAAACTTTTGTACCTGAAGTAAAAGTAGACGCTGGCGGAAATAATAAAGGGGGTAGTTAAACCCAGATAAAAAGCGTAGTACTGGAAAATTCCCGTCAGCCCCGGCCAGCCGTTGGGCACGCCGTCAATAGTGGTGAAGGCTACGGGAAAGGTTAAGTTAGGGCGGACTTCGCTCAACACTTGGGGGAGATAGGCTTTTAGATAGGGGGCGGCTGCAAAAACGATCGGGAGCAATAGTAAAAGGATGTAAAAGCGATGGGAATGGTGCCAGGCGGTGGCGGTCAGCCAGGCGGCTAATAAAAGGAGGGCCAGCCCGTGATACAAAGCCGTCACGGCGATAAGGGCGCCAGCCAAATAGTGCCAAAATTTGTTCTTGGTTAGATGGGCATAAATGAGAAGAAAGACAAAGAAAGTGGTGAGTATCAAGAGAATGGCTTGGGGGGTGGCCGTCTGTAGGTGCAGAAGGAGCGAGGGGCTAAGGGCGGGAGTGAGCAAGAGTAAAACTTGTTGATATTTATAGGGGTACTGCCTGGCGACCAGCCAAGCGGGGAGAAGGGCGGCTAGAGATAATAAAGGAATAACATATTTAAATATAGCCGTGGCCGGGAGGCCGGGAATTTGGTCTAAGCTGTAGAGGAGAGAGTGAAAGAGGGGCCGCTCCGGCAACTTAATTAGGGGGTCGGCGAGGAAACTATGTTGATAAACTTTTATCCAGTGATAGGGGTCAACGTCGGGCAGGGCCAGGTAGGCGGAGAAAATAATGATAATTATCGTGAGTTGGAGCGCAAATACCAGGAAGAGAGGAGTGGCTGATACTTTTGGGAGCGGGCGTCGGTAACGGATAAGAAACGAGGCCGAAAGAGAAATAATAAGAACGTTGAGAAGGACTAAAAGGGGGAAGGGTCTTTTGATAAGGAGAATCTCGATCAATAGCAGGGCGGGGATGCCTAAGAGAGCTAGCAAGGCAATGAGGTTGATCCGTTCCCACAAATCAAAACTCCTCATGCAAAGTTCAATTATGTTTTCTATAAGTCATTGCGAGGAGCCCCGCGTCAGCGGGGCGACGAAGCAATCTCGGCTGCAGGGATTGCTTCGCTCCGCTCGCAATGACAGACGAAATTAGATGAGCTTAGTGTCATTTGTCTCGCTTAAGATGATTGATGTTTTTGAGTGCGTCCTGACGCGTTAGCAGCGTAATCTGATATTCAATGCGCTCGATAACAGACAGTAATTTGAAGATGATGAGAAAAATTAACAGAAAGCCGGTGAGGGTGACGGCGTTGATATCGCCTTCGATGCCGGCCGCGCGGGCCAAGGAGTAAGTGAGACGAGGAAAAATAGTGATAGCCAGCATGCCGCCCCAAACAACCAAGCGCACTAGGAGCTTGAGAACTGTCTGCCCTTTGCCGCCTTTAAGATATCGCTGGAGGCCGAAGGCAATCATAACCAGAGCTAAAGCCACGATGATAAATTGGTATGGTTGGAGGCTAAAAAAAGACATGGGGTCAGGAGATGAGGTGCCAAACCATGCGGTAAGCTGTTTTCAGGCCGTTGGCTAAGTTTTGTCGGTGAGGTTTTGATTGGGAGTAGGGAGTATAGCGGACCGTGATGGGAACTTCCATAAAATTGATATTATGACGGCGTATCTCTCGGATAACTTCACTGTCGTAATCATAGAAGTCGGCTTATGGAAAAGCAACAGATTTCACCTCCGAAACTA
>CAYSWF010000021.1:0-11585 GCA_964434765.1 uncultured Candidatus Saccharibacteria bacterium | reverse complement strand
CAAACCCATTAATTGCTATTTTCACTGGCATCGTATTTCTCAACAATAATATCACTATTCTCCCTTATCATTTTGGCCATACTATTCTCATCTAACAAGCCTTGCCTGGCCCCGATATACTGCAGCACCGCTGTCGAGTTGCCGTTACCCCATAACATAGCCTCCTCCACCGTCTTACCCCGTATCAGCGCACTCAAAAAGCCCGCCCCATAAGCATCGCCCGCCCCTGTTCTCTCCACTACAGGACCGCGAAATATCTTGAGCCACAATATTTTAGATCCGTCCGACACGTAAGATCCGTCTGGGCCATCCGTTAAAACCATTGTCTTAACGCCCCACTCATGAAAACCGGCCACCAAGGCACCGACCGCGCGTGTTTTAACGCCCAACACATCCATCGACTCTTCCCGATTCAGAAACAAGACGTCCGTCCGCGCCAGCAGCGGCTTGAGTTTTTCCAGGCCCAACTGCATTTGATGCGTCCCCGGGTTAAACGCCATTTTAACCTCTCGATTATTGTCGAGATACTTAAATACCTGCTCGTGCAACCGCAGCACGCCCTTACCCGAAGCAGAAGTCAAGTAAATCCAGTGAGTTTCGGCCAATTCTGGCAGCTCATAACTGCGCGGTTCGTGATAAACAAAAATTGTGCGCTCGCCCCGATAGTTAATAACGACAGATAGGTTCGTGCCATGTACTTCATCAAAAACCACATAGCGCGGGTCCACATTGTTCTCCGCCAGCACATGGCGGGCCCGCTGTCCCTGTTCGTCATCGCCCACTATGGTGTAGATAGCCGCGCGCAGCCCTAATCGGGCTACCCCAATAGCATGGTTAGCCGCATTGCCCACCGCCGGCACGTCCGTTTTCTTGTCCACGGCAATCTTGTCCGCATAGTCAAAAGAAATGCGGCAATTCTCGCCGTCTAAATCACACTGGACGCTGGCCTCACTCACCTCCAGAAAAATGTCCTGGGTGGTATCCCCGACAGCAACAATGTCAAATTTCTCTTTTTTTCCCTCACTCATGCCATTAGCCTATCACATTTTGACTCGGCCAGCCGAGCCAAATATTTTAATCTTCTCCGCCACCGCCCTCTGCACTGCTTCCCGGGCTGGCGCCAGTATCTCGCGTATATCAATCTTATCGTGCGCCTCGTTAAAGTAAGATTTCACGGCCGCTGCAAAGACCATGCGCATTTCGGTATCAACATTAACCTTGCACACACTGGTCGTCACCGCCCTTTTAAGCTGTCTGGCCGCCACACCGGACGCCCCATGCAATACCAGCGGCAGATCGGGCACCGCCTTCTCGATAGCACCAAGCAGCTCAAACCGAATATACTCTTGCCCCGTAAAAGCGCCATGGATGGTGCCGATTGCCACCGCCAGAGCATCAACGCCAGTTTCCTGAACGAACTTTTTCGCTTGCTCCGGGTCAGTTAACAACTCGTCCAATTTGTTTTTTTCTTCCGCTTCTTTCAACCCCTCCACTCCCGGCATAGCCCCCAGCTCCGCCTCTACCCACACATCCCGCTCGTGCGCATAGCGAACTACTTCAGACGTAATTGCTATGTTCTCTGCCAGATCTTCAGATGAGGCATCAATCATCACCGACGTAAAGCCCGCTTCAATACACTGCTTAATCACATCCAAGCTCTTGCCATGATCCAAGTGCAGTACCACCGGGACAGCGCTCTCGGCAGCCAACGTTTTGACAACTCCTGCCAAAACTTCCAGCCCAGCATACTCGAGCGCACCCTCTGACGTCTGCACTATCACTGGCGCCTTTTGAGATTCTGCCGCCTTTACAATAGCCTGCGTCACCTCCAAGTTAGATGTATTGAAGGCACCAATGCCAAAATTACCCCTCGCCGCTGCTCTCAAAATTTCATGTGGTTTGGTAAGCATTTACTAATTACTGATTACTAAATACTTGTACCACCCTAACAATCTCCATAAACTGCCGCGGCTGCACGGAAGCTCCCCCCACCAGTACCCCATCTACGCCTGGTTCCTTAATATATGGCTCAACGTTGTCGGACTTTACACTGCCCCCGTAAAGTATGCGCAAACGCTGCGCTGCCTCATTACCAAAACGCCCGGCCGCAATTTTTCTAATTAACAGCATAATACCAGCTGCATCAGTCGGGTCAGGAGTATCCCCTGTCCCAATAGCCCAAATTGGTTCATACGCCACCGCTAATTTCAGCAAACCAGTCCGCACCACCTTGCTTAATAAAACCTCAACCTGGCCTGTTATCTTGGCCACCGTCTGGTCCCTCTCCTTTTCCTCTCGCGTCTCGCCCACACACACCACCGGGGCAATGCCGCGCTGTATGAGCAAACTAACCGTACGCTGCACATCCTCTTCCGTCATCCCCGAGAGCGCCCGCTGTTCCGAATGACCAACAATACACCACTTAACATACGGCGCCACCTGTAGCACTGATACCTCCCCGGTCCACGCCCCTTTCTCTTCCCAGTGCACATGTTGAGCGCCCACCACCACTTTACTTCCTGCCCCGAACACTGCACTCACCGCAGCCAATGAAGGATGTGACGGACACACCACCACTTCAGTATTAGTTACCGCCACATCCTTGAATTGCCGCTTCAGCGCCCGCGCCAATTCTAGCTCTCCTTTGTACGACAACTCCATTTTCCAGTTGCCAACAACCAGTGATTGCTTCCCCATACCTTAATATTGTAACCCCATACGCGCTATGACAATAGATTGAGTACAGCCGCTAGGCTCCCCAGTGTCAGCACCGTGACCATAACCGCCGCTATACAAACGCCAACTAAAATAGCCAAAAATGATGGCCAACGAGGTAAGCCAAACACAAAAGCGGCCAAGGCCCCCGTCCAGGCTCCCGTCGCCGGCAAGGGTACAGCCACAAACAATGCCAAGGCCCAGTAGCTATAGCGCGCCACTTTCCCGTCCAGCTTTCGTCGTGTGCGCTCGAACAGCCACCGCAAAAAACGATCTAACACGACCGACCGCCCGCTCCCCCAGGCTACCGCCGGTTCCAAATACCTCAACAATAAATAAACTGGCAGCATATTACCGAGCACGGCCAACAACACAGCCAGCGGCACCGGCAATTTGTAAACTACCAACGCCACCGGCAGCGCGCCCCGCAGTTCCCCCATGGCCAGGACAACAGTTGCCACTTCCGGCGGAATCGCCCGCATTACACTTACCAATAGCTCTGATATCATCGTACAGCATTCACGCCCCTCTGCTCTCGCAGCCAGGCGGCCGACTCCTCCGGCAAAGCCGATGTAATTTCCAAGCCCGTGCCCATCTCAAAACCGCCCCAGACGTTAAGACGCGGTAATATTTCAATATGCCAGCGATGATTGGGAAATTCTTTGGCCCCGCACGCAAAGCCCGTTTCGTCACAAGGCGCTGAATGCACGAAGTAATTATAAGGCGGGTCATTCAACCCCTTATACAACCGCGCCAGCACATCCCGCAGCACTTCCGCCAAAGCCTCTCTCTCGGCCGGTCCGCTATTCTCAAAGTAAGGACTGTGCTCCCGCGGCATTATCCACACCTCAAACGGCACGCGCGAAGCATAAGGACAAAAAGCTATGAACCGCTCGTTCTCCCGCACAATCCTCTCCCCCTCCGCCACCTCAAAATCTAGCATCACTCCGTATGGTTCCTGACCATTTTTTTCCGCGTACCGTTCGGCGCCCTGCAACATATCATACACATCACTCGGCAGCACCGGCACAGTCAGTATCTGATGGTGCGGATGTTCCAGAGAGGCACCCGAGGCCTTCCCATGATTCTTTATAATCTGAATGTAGTTGACCGATGGCTTCCGGCGTAGCTCTCGGTAGCGCAGAATCAGCGCTTCTAACTGCAGCGCCAGCTCCTGCTCTGTTAAAAGCGCATCAAATTTATTATGCCAGCGCGTGGCCAATATCTCGTGGTAGCCCACTGACTCAATCGCTCGGTACGGCCCGGTATTCCAACTGCGAAAATCATCCTTAGGCAAAAACGCCGGATATTTATTGGGAAAAATATGCACTTGCCACTCATCGGGATCGTCGGGCAAACGCAGCACGTCCGCCGCTTGCGGATATTTATCCAGCTGGCAAAATGGACAGCCCTTCTGCCACTTCGGCCCCGCCCGCGGTTTACCCCGCTCACTCGTGAAATCACGCGGCCGCATGGCCCGACCGGCCGCTACCACCACCCATTTGCCCGTCACCAAATCCTGCCGCAGCTCCCCCGTCTCCTTATGCTGCCTGGCCCGCTTCATCTTAGCCCGCTTCATTACCTATACACTCCCCGCCACATATTAAGCCTTACCTGCACTACCTCCAACAGGACTTGCCAGTACGCTTTCACTGACACCTTGCTGTCTGGACTATTCACCCAGCGGATCGGCCGCTCCGCTATCTTGTAACCAAGTAAGCGAGCCACCGCCAAAGCCTCCACGTCAAACCCCCATCTGTCAATCGTCAGCCGCGGAAACACCTTCTCCGCCGCCCGGGCCGTAAACACTTTAAAACCCGCCTGCGTGTCGTGGACACCCGGCACAGCCCATAGTTGAATCCATAAATTACCCCCCTCCCCCAACTTCTCTTTCCACCACGGTTGATGCACAGCCACCTCTGCCCCGGGCACATCACGCGAGCCAACCACCACGTCAAACCCCATATGAAAGTAGGGCAGAAATTGTTCCACTTGGTCTACCGTCGTGGCATTGTCGGCGTCCATAAATAACCGATATTCCCCCGACACGTGCGTCATGCCATACCGCACCGCGTACCCTTTGCCTCGATTTTCTCCGTACTGTAAAAGACGCACGCGCGATTCCACCACGGACATCTCCCGCACCACGTCCGCCGTCCAGTCCCGCGAGCCGTCGTTGACCACCGCTATCTCCCAGCTGTAACCCTGCGCTGCTAAATACTTTACCGTCGCCCGCAGCGTTTTCGGCAAGCGCCTGGCTTCATTGTAAGCCGGAATAATAACCGACAAAAAAACACCCATGGGGGCAGTATAACACTATAAGAGGTATAAAAAAGGGTGAGTATTACATGTAATGCTCACCCCGCTTGGTATCCAAGCAGATCGCGTTAGTTCGTGTCAGCCCTTGGTTCCCACCGGCCGCACAAACTCAAACGACTCATCCTCCTGGATAACGTGATCGTTGCCAGCTGGCTCACCGCCGATGCGCGCCTCCGCCTCCGGCGGAATGCTCAACACATCGCGGTACTCACTTCGTACCTCGCCCAACGTTTTGCCGACCACCCCTTCGACATCCTGGACGTTGGCACCACACACCAGTCGCGTCTTCGACATACTCTAGCTCCTTTCCCTTGAAACGGGTTTGACCAATCTCCTCACCGCCCGACAGTTGCCGGTCAGTAAATCACAGTACAGCTCGTCGTACTCAAGAAGTCCCTGCCGCCAGGTGTAAAAAGAACCAAGCATTATAGCAGCCACCCAATTGTTTGTAAATAGCAACTGTGGCTCGCCCTCTGCCCGTTCCTCACACCCCACCTCCGCCGGATTTACATCTCCAGGACATTGAACTTCCGGATGAAAATCACTGGCTAACGGCAAGGTTACATCTTGGCCGTCCCTACGAACGTAAACCTGCACTGATCCGTCAGTCAACTCATTGCTACCAGAGATCAGGACCACGTTGTCCAAATCCTCGCAGCGGTCAGAAACTAACTTGCGCGTGGCGTGGTTGTCCACACACAAAAAAACCACGTCTCCCTCTCGGACCAGCTGCACCACGTTGCTCTTCGCCACGTACCCCGGGTAAGCGCGCAGACGCACCCGTGAATGTTGCTGTTGCAAACGTTCAGCGGTCACCTCGGCTTTGTTGCCCAGCCGGTCAAAAGACTGCCGCTCCCGGTTCTTTTTCTCGAACTGGCCACCATCAATCAGCAGTATCTCGGCTCCAGAAGAACTGAAGTTAAGAAACCGTACCAGCACCGGCAGCAAGCAAGTGCCAATGCCGCCGATACCAATTACTTTTACCTTCACGCCTTAATCTCCTTTCTTTACAAGATGTCTGTCCGGGCCACCGGCGCCGCTTTCACCACCCGATCAAGCCATACTCTTGGTACCCCGACATGGCGGTAATCCCGCCCGCCGAATAGTACCAATTCATAGAATTGATCGCTGTGACACGCCGGCAGTGTGCCAGATACACCACCAAAATCCAGCCAGCCAAGATCAGAGAGGTCCAACGATTGAATATTGTGCACTCCCTTACGACGGTATGACACACTCGGCACCGCCTGCCAGTCTACTTCCTTAATGCCGGCGACAACACTGTCCGGCGCCAAATAGAAGCGCTGGCCGTTGACTACACCCGAGCAACTCATGGTGAAGTAAGGCTGATCCATGCGACCCATGGTAATGTGCAGTCCATCAAAGTACCGCTCATCCCAGCTGTCAAGACCGGAGTGAAACGCCGCCATACTGGCGTGCGAATGTATGGAGCCGACCAGTTGATAGCCGTCAATCCGCTCGCCAGCGCTGTACGCCACAGATGTTGAACTCACCCGCTGCCGGGGGCAGTGCAACCAGTACACCTGCTCCGCCGCCGCATAATGCAGCAACACGGCCGCCTCGCTAGTGTATTGTTGGTACACTCGACGGAAGAACAGTAAAGTGCGGACCACCAACTCCGGCGGCAACTTGGGCAACCTTAAGTTCACCGTGGGCGTCAACTCACCCAGAAAAGGAATCCCGTCTACCCTAACCGTGGCCTGGACAAGACCGCCATCCTTGCGCAGAAAAATTCCTCCTCTGGCCACTACGTAGTACGTTCCTTCTTCCGGAAGCTTAACGCCTTCGTTAAGAATATAGACAGGGATCATTAACTAACCTCTCCTTCTCTCGAGTGCGTGGTAAAGGGATTGGGGCAATCGGCCGCCGTCCAGCAGCACAGAAGCCACTGCGTCGACAAACGTCCGCGCCACTGCCTCGTTAACCGCCCGTTGCAGATGACCGTCAAACTGGTGTCGAACATTACTATTTGCGCCGGCCACAGCATCATTCAGCCGCGACACCATACCGTCAACCACAGTCGAGGCCAGTGACAACAAATGCGCCGACAGCTGTCTAACAACAGTCTTTGCATACCGCCGTTCCACAGGCAGGCTGCGGCACGCTTCTGTCACCACTGCCGTCATTCCAGCCACTGCCTGCTCCAGCGCCTGGCAAACTTTACGCTCGGCCCTCACTGCCTCATCCTCGCCGCCGCCTGCCAACAATTGTTCAACCAGCTGCTCAAGAGACCCCTCTCGCTCCCGCCAGTCAGCCGCTAGAACAAAAGCCGGGTCTCTTTTAGACTGTTCCTCCCAATCCCAAACATCCCGAACGGGGTTATTAGCCTGGTCGTAATGGTTGCTGCGCAAATCATTATTGAACATACTGTGCCAGAAGTGTGAGATGACTTTGCGAGCCTCATCAGCCAGGGTTACAGCTCTCCCCTCATAGAGAGCCATGCACACCGCGCCGCTTTCACGGATATTAGGCAGGCTCGGCCAGCACACGCTGTCAGCCAGAGATTGCAAAGGCTGCCTCGAGTAGAAGACGTGAAGGCTGCTAAAGCTCCCCCGCCATAATCTCACCACGAAGACAACGTAGGGAAAAGCCAACTGAAAGCTTGTATCTTCTTTCAAACAGCCTCCCTCCCTCTTACTAAACCCCATTCTAAAGGTAACTGTCCGCGTTTGGGGTTTTTCCTCGATGACAAACACTGTCGCGTCACCCCTGCGCAAACAGAACTTTGTTCCGTCCGGAAAGGCTGATCCGTCTGGTAATGGATGGGCCGCCACTCCTCCAGCGCGTTGTTGTAACAGTTGCGTAGCCTGGCCGCGGAAGTTACTTAGCTGCCCCTCCACTGCTTCGCCAACGCTCGCTACCAAATCCTGTTGGAAGCGCTGCAAAGTTTCATCAGAAACGCTCTGTAGCAAAGCCGCCGCTTCCTGGCGCGCAGCGGCAGCATCGCATTTGATCACCTGCTGTACACAAGTACCCACCCCGTCTCGAACTTCACCATCAATAGCGGCCACAATTTGCTGCGCCGTTTTTGCGCCAACCACGTCAAACAGTTTGCTAAGCGAGATCTTAAACTGCCGGCACAGTAACTCCATTGACTGTTCCGGGACAGATCTGGCCAGTAATTGCAGCATGTCCCGCCCCGGCATACTTCCCCGAACACCTCGCGTCTTAGCACCAGTGCCGGGAATGGCCACCATCGCATCCGGCAGACGTACCCGGGCTGCTCAACCGTTCCGCCCGGGCAAAGTGACAATGTGCCGCTGACCCCTCCCAGTGATTCTGTCAGTCGCTCTTTGTACCGTGCGTAGCTATTGACTACCGTCTTGAACAACGAATCGGTGCCAAAAGCCACGAGGACGATTATTATGTCACCCATCGCAAGACATCCAGCGGCGCATATCACCACCACAGTCTGGTTCGCGAAGGCACGTTTCAGAGCCTTGGCTGCCAACTCTTCATCTTCAATTGCCACCGCTAGTCTGTCGGCAACGTCGAAGTAGTAGTTATTTGCCACGGCCATCCCCACACAGACAAGAAATAATGCTGCCTGCACGATACCGGTAGCCGCCAGCCAATCCTCGAAGTCAGTGCCTTCCTCCAGTCGACCAACAGCCAGTACGTATACAACACCCAACCCCAACACTAAAGGAATCAGCAGCCACAAATACGACCAATCAAACGAGTCCGCCTCACCGAACTCAATAACCGCCTTTCTGCTGTCCGGCTGACTTTCACTCTCCTCGCCGTCCTGGTTCTTATCCAGTTCCTCCCAGCGAACCTCGAGCGGATCCCCAAAGTCCGTGGTCAGAAGCGCAAAAAAAGGCACAACTATCATCGTGCTCACCGCAACCATCAAAACTGTCAATATCAACCGTCTCCACCGGGACATGTTTAGTCCTCCTCTTTTGGTATTCAGTTATCAACGTGCCATCCGAAACTACAACAACACCTCTTTGTAAAATATTCCTTTATGAAAGTCAAGCGCCAAATCTACGGGATCGCTTGGCAAAGTCAGCTAGCGCCTTGTCAAATTCCCCCTCGTCAAAGTCCGGCCAGTATTTTTCCGTAAAATACAATTGCGCATCGGCCACGTCCCACATCATAAAGCCGGCCGACAGGTGCGGCTCCCCCGCCATGCGGATAACCAGATCAACCGGCGGCAACTCCCGCGTGAACAAATGTTCTTTTATCAACTCCAGCGTCACCCTTAAGTGCCCCCCTCGCGCCTTGTCAACCATCTCCTGCACCGCCTGCACCATCTCATCCGTCCCGTTATAAGCCAGAAAAAAGTTTAGAAAATACTTGTCGTAATGTTTTGTCGCCTCCTCCGCTCTTTCCATCGCCTGCCGCACCGCCTCCGGAAACTTCTCTCGCCACCGGCCAAACACTCTTACTCTCGTCTGACGTCTATGTATCTCCCCGCTCTCTGCTAACTTGCCGAACTCTCTCTTTAATATCCTAAACAACCAAGCTATTTCCCCTTTGCTCCTCTTAACCAAGTTATCTAGCGATAAACCCCACAATGACAAATGTTCTATACCCCGCTCCGCCGCATGCCGCGCCACTTCTTCAAACGCCTCAACTCCCCGGCGGTGCCCCTCAAAAATATCCAAACCACGTTCCCGCGCCCAGCGTCTGTTGCCATCAGGAATTACTGCTACGTGCCGCGGCACGCCGCTTTCACTTTTCTGCGACATAGTAATCAACCCTACCAATTACTAACCCGCCACACAAGGAATCCTTAAAACAATAAAAAAGCTAGCGGTACCTTATTCACTAGCTTTGATAAGAGAACATTTCATTTCAAACATTTCAAAGGATTATCCTTTGAAATGCGACTGCAGCGCCTCTAACGCTCGTAATCTACAAGTAAGTGCTCTACGTCAGCGATTGAACGAGCGTAATCCGCTTCATCTTCGATAAACGACCGATACTGCCGCGCGGGCATGATGCTACGAACTAGTGATTTGTGGCATGTTCTATCCGAACCGCCCACTGTGTATTCTTTCAAAGACGACCACGCATAATCATATACATTCTCAACAACTCGTGCCACATACGGATTAAGATGAATGTAACGACCAACGTGCAGCAACTGTTCATCCTGGCCAACCAGCACCGCTTTGAATGGGTGAATAAACAGTGAACCGGACCGGCCTCGACGAACATTAAAGTAGCAACTGTAGCTGGTCAGCAATCTCCTCATATACAATGATGTGCCACCCTCTATATTCTCACGTATCAGCAAATGTATGTGATTACCCATTAGACAGTAACAAAGTAAATCAACTAAACCTTCTCCTTCTGCCGTTAATCTGTTTTGCTGTTTGTATCGTTTATTAATCGAGAAGCTACGATTGGGCCCTTGTGGCAAACAATGAGTTAACAAAGACAGAAAGCGTTGCCGATCAAGTACATCAAGAAAAATTTTACGCTTCTCTACTCCCCGCGTGAACACATGATAAACCTCACCCGGCGCTAGGTCATCATAACGATATCCCATATAATCAAACTATACGCCAAAATATAGCAATTCAAAGGATTATCCTTTGAATTGTCCTTTGAATTGCTACATATTAGATGTCCTGCCGTGCCATCTTGCCCCTAGCAATATAATCCGCCAGCATCAAGCGGGCCGCTTCCCTATGTTCTTCTCCTTCATTTCCACCCTCTGCCCGCAGACGCCGCCGCGCCTCTTTACTGCTAAAAACCTCATCAACACCCTCCACCACCACTTTATTACCAAGCACTGATTGCAGTTTCTCAAGAAATTCCAGTGAGGCCCTAGTCTGTGCCGTTTCTCCACCAGACAAACTGACTGGCACGCCCACCAACACTTTCTCTGCCTGCTCGCTCTGCACTAATAACCCAACCTGCTTCCATATATCAGCCTTCCCCTGGTCAATCGTCGAATGTCGCAACGCGATTTTCCTCTCTGAATCTGTTACCGCCACGCCCACATAGCGCTCACCATAATCCAGGCATAAAATTTTGGTCATTGGGATTTGCCTGCCCGCCATAGCTTTAGCGAAGGTGGGGTCATTGGGATTTCCGTCAGGACCAGCGGTCCTGACGACGTTATGGCCACCGTGTGCTCTTCGTGAGCCGCTAATCCCCCCTTTTTCGTTTCCATCGTCCAACCATCGCTACTTGTCACAACTGCAGAATCTCCCACCGTCACCATCGGCTCAATAGCAATAACTAGTCCCTCTTCCAGCTTTAGGCCGCCCCCGGCTTCACCAAAGTTAGGCACCGCCGGCTCTTCGTGCACATCATAGCCCACTCCATGCCCGACTAAGGCCCGCACCACCTCAAAACCATTCTTCTCCACATACGACTGTACCGCCGCGCCAATATCAGCGACCGTGTTACCCAACCAACACTTCCCAATGGCTATGGCCAAGGCCCGCCGCGTTACCCTCATAAGCTTCTCCGCTTGACGCGACACCTTGCCTACGCCAACCGTCCGGGCACTATCCAAATACAACCCCTTATACTCAATACCCATATCAATCCCCACCACGTCTCCT
>CAYSWF010000020.1:0-11974 GCA_964434765.1 uncultured Candidatus Saccharibacteria bacterium | reverse complement strand
ATCAGCATAAGCTTTCGAGATGTGCGAAAAAACAATCATCTTTGGACTTTAGATTTTGTCATTTGGACTTTAGTAATTATACCACATCAAGAAAAGCCGACAGGTCGCCATCTAATACCTTATGGACATCCTTTTCTTCCCGGCCGCTCCGGTGATCTTTCACCATGGTATAGGGGTGTAGCACATAGGAACGAATCTGGTTTCCCCAAGCGGCCTCCTTTGTTTCTCCCTTTAACTCTCCTAGTTCTTTCACTTGCTGTCTTTCGGCCATGAGCTGCAGTTTTGCTTGCAGCACAGCCATAGCCTGCGCCTTATTTTGTGCTTGCGAGCGCTCGTTTTGACACTGCACTACTGTGCCCGTCGGTAGGTGTCGGATACGAACTGCCGAACTTGTTTTATTGACGTGCTGTCCCCCCGCTCCGCTCGCCCGGTAAGTATCAATTTTCAGATCGCTGCTATTTATCACCGGCGCGTCTTTTGGCAAAAGTTTTGGCAGGATCTCAACCCTCGCAAAAGATGTGTGTCGCAAATTATCAGCGTTAAAAGGAGACAGGCGCACCAACCTATGCACGCCATGTTCATTCTTTAAAATTCCATAAACGCACATTCCCTCAACTGCCAAAGTGCTGTGCTTGACGCCGGCTTCCTCACCAGCAGACCGGTCCAGTATTTTTGTTTTCCAGCCTTTGTTTTCCGCGTAGCGCAGGTACATACGCTCCAACATGGCCGCCCAATCCTGCGCGTCCACTCCTCCCGCTCCCGCCTGTATCGTCACCATAGCGCTCGCTTTATCATGCGGGCCAGCAAAACACAGCTCCTTCTCTTTCTTTGCCACCTTTTCCTCAAGTTCCCTTAAATCATCAACCAACTCTTGCTTGGTTGCGGTATCACTCTTGGTTGTCAGTAGCAGTGCTGCAAAATCTTCACTTTCGGCCAACTTTTGTTTCAGACTATTAACAGAATCAACCTCTTCTATTACGTCGCTCAACTCTTGTGACAACTCCACTGCTCTTTTTCGATCTGACCAGAAACCTTCGTTGCCCTGCTGCGTCTCAATGTCCTTTATTCTTTCTTGCAGTTTCGCCAAGTCAAAGACGGTCGGCCACCCTTTGCAGCCGCCGGGCTAAATCCTCCATCTTCAACTGTACTTCCTTATTATCCATGAGCCAGCGGTGGGGATTGAACCCACGACCTACGCGTTACGAATGCGTTGCTCTGCCACTGAGCTACGCTGGCTGGGCTAGCCCCCCAACTCATACCATCATTATACTCGCTCGTACAGTCCAATTAATTCCACTTGTTGCAAAACATGCCCCTCCATAGCTTGCTCCAAATCTCCCTTCTTAGCGCTGCTATCCAAATCTAATAACAAATCATCAAGCGCGTATAACTTGAAGTAATAGTGATGTGTTCCCAAGGGAGGACAAGGACCACTATAACCAGTCGAACCAGAATCAGTCATGCCTTCAACTCCAATTTTCCTAGTAAAGTTCTCCCCAATCTCTTGAGTATCAGGTCTGATATTAAACACAGACCAATGTACCCAATCCCCAGCCGGCGCATCAGGGTCATCAACTATAAGCACTAAGCTCTTAGTGCCTGCCGGTACCCCCGCTATGGCCAAAGGTGGGTTAATGTCTTCTCCATCGCAAGTGTATTTGGCTGGGATAGCCCCGTTGTTGGCAAATGCTGTGCTTGTTAATTGCATAATATCATCGTTAATTACTACTTCTTTAACATTTTTTACATCAGTTATCTCTGTTTTTTCTTCCTGCCTCGCCTGTTGCCTGCCTACCACTAACCATACATCTAGCGCGCCTATTACTGCCAGCAACACCACCACCGCCGCTACTTTTCCTATAGTCATACATCGATTATACTCTGTTCTCTGCCTGCAAAAGAGCCTGCTTTTCAGCCACACCGCGATTATATCCTCCCCCACTACCATCAGATCTAATCACCCGGTGGCAAGGGATTTTGGGATCGTAATTTTTATGCAAAATATTACCCACTGCCCGCCAGGCCCGCGGCCTGCCCGCCGCGGCCGCCACCTCTTTATACGTCATCACTTCCCCTCCCGGAATTTTTTTCACAACACTTATAACCTCGCGCGTGAAATCTGTCATTTAATCACGGCGATTCCTCTAGCACAATACTGACTTCTTTCTCCCCTCCTTTATGCCAAACCTTTAGTCTCACCGACTCCCCCACTTTCTTTTTGCGAATAGCATTGGCCAGCGAGTTTGTATCTGTAAGCTTGGTCCCGTCTATCTCCAGAATAATGTCCCCTTCCTCGATACCCGCCTTATTGGCTGGCGAGCCCGGCACCACGGCCAACTCCTCCGGCGTCTCCCCTCTCATCACCAGCACCCCGTAATCAACCGGCAACTTATTTGCTTCCTGCATAGCCGGCGTAATCGGCGTGTACCTGATGCCAATATATGGTCGCACAATTTTACCTGTCTCTTTTACCGACTCCACCACCCCTTTTACCAAATCAACCGGCAGTGAAAATCCGATATTCTGCGAGCCTTGCGCTACCGCCACGTTCACCCCCACCACGGCCCCGTCCAAGTCCAACAACGGCCCTCCCGAGTTGCCGGGGTTAATGGCCGCGTCAGTTTGTATCACCCCCTCTAATTGTTCCGTCTGTCCTTTACCATTGCCCGCCGTGATTGACCGCGACAAGCCAGAAATTACACCCACTGAAACTGTGTTGCGAAACTCCCCCAGTGCGTTACCGATAGCAATCACCGTTTGTCCTACCTTCAGGTCACTAGAGCTACCCAGCTCCAAGTAAGGGAATTCCTGTCCCTCTATCTTGATTACGGCTAAATCATTACTGGGGTCCCGCGCCACGACTGACGCGTTAAACTTTTTCCCGTCGTTCATGAATGCGGTGTACTCCACGTCATCTTGTTCTACTACGTGTTTATTGGTGAGTATCAGCCCGTCCGCCGCAATTAAGAAGCCACTCCCCCCGCCTACTTCTTTCTTTTCCGTCCCCTTTTGTCTGTACTGGGGCACGCGGAAACTGAACGGTGAGAAAAACCCCCCTCCGAAAAAGTCTTGGAAAGGATCAGACATGTTTCCCGGCCGCTCGTCATAATAGCGCTCAATTATTGGCACGTCTTTTGTTACCACAATAGACACCACGGACGGGTTGGCTTTCTCTGCTGCCTGCACTACGCGCGACTCCTGTGATTTCAAATCACTCTCTCCCAGAAGCGTCGCTCCTGGCGCCTCCACCGCCGGGCTGCTTTTTCCTCTGTCCGCCCCTGGCAGCAGCGCTTGGGGGTTACTAACCGCCAGCAGAACTACCGCGGCTCCGGCCGCTGCCCCGGCCACCGCGCTCACTAGCAAGTTTTTACCCTGTCCCATAGTCAGACACTACTATAGATATATTTGTCTTTCCACGCAAGAAAAAAGCCCGGGCTCTTAAGAAGATTTATCTTTCAGAGTCCGGGCCGCGGCGGCTGTTCGGCTTCAGGGCAAGAACTTACTTCCTTTCTCTTCCCCGACCGAAAAATCCGCTAATGTGCCAGGCTAGCGGCTCTAACACCGCCACGAAAGCGACGAGGCCGAGAGCCGGGTAAGCAATCCACTTGAGGGTCTTGACAGCCTGGTCACTGTTCAAACCAAGCGCTGCTGGAAAGAACGAGATGGTCAGCACTGCCGTCATTAACACTAGCAAGAAACCTCTCGTCACACGAACGCACATCTTAATTCCTCCCTCTATGTTTGCCCGCTTTTTGTTAGTTTCCTCACCTTTAAAGAGCTCGGAAACTTTAAGCTCTTTTGTCTGTTAAGGAACATCCTCGCGCAAGTAGCGGCGATACCGTTCCAAAATGTCTTCGACGGTCATCCTGCCTACCTCCGGCCAAGCGACTCCGCATTCTTCCAGGTACACCAGTGCGCACTGGAGTTCAGCGAAATCGTCGGGGAACGCATCGTCTTCCATAACTTGTTGCAGATAATCCTCCATTTCCTCCCTAGCGTCTCTCACCTGATCAACTCTCACTTCCCTGACCATGGCCACCTCCTTGTAAAAGTGATGCCTCCCCCCATCTCTCGCGACCAGACGGATGTACCGCCTATCCCGCGAGAGAAAGAGGGCCCTGTGCTTGAGTAGGACCGTTGAGTGATTTTCAAGCACAGGGCCAAAGGTACGCCGCACACCCCTGGTCAGTTTTCGGAAAGATGTACCAGTCGACGCGGTTGCTTCTGACAAGGAGCCGTGGTCCCGTAGCGCGCCAGCAAAAACTTGACCATGTCTGGCGTCAGTCCCGGTGCGCATCCTGGAGGAACCCTTTGAACTCTCACCTGGTAGACACTGCTTCTTCTTGTCATTAGCGTGGCCATTTTTTGGCCTCCTTACCTAATTTGGGCTGTGGGGCACCCAAGCTGCGGGAGGGAACAAAATTTTGGTCCCACCACCAAAAACACTTCATACTAGCATATCTGATTAATATTGTCAACAGCAAAAGAAAATTTAACACTTAGTGTTAAAAAGCTGACTAGACGGCGCGGCAAAGCACAATATGATGTAAACGTAATGCATAAATCCATTATAATAGCTAACCCAATAAAAGAAGTGAGCGGGATACGAGAATCGAACTCGCATTTCTTGCTTGGGAAGCAAGTGTACTACCACTGTACTAATCCCGCCTAGTCAGATTATATCAAGCATAATCAGGAAATCGACCGCTATACCCACGTAAATCTCTTCAGCGACCAACTACCTCGGCCTGCTGCCTATCCCAGCGTAGGCGCCAGAGCAGCACGACAATTGAACGGTCAGCCGCAAGTTGCTGGTAGAGTTCTTGGGATGATTCTACGCTGTTCTGCTGCTTCAGCGCTTCTTGCTGCAGCAACGGCAATATAACGAGCTGGTCATATTCCTCAATAGTAAGACCGGAGGCAAGCAAAACCTGATTTTCATCTCGCGCGCCCAAAATTTCCTCCCGGTAACGCGCGGCCTCTCGGACCGTTACCGGCGTACGCAAAAAAGCGTGCTCAACCAGGTGCTGGCGCAGTAACGTAGTGAGCGCCTCTACCGGCTGCGGCGCTTCCTGCGCAACTGCTTTCGCAAACGCCTGACGCGTTCGGTAATGACTCTGCCACGTCTTTGTCGTTATACAGCCGCGTACAGAACACGCCACCGGCCACCCCACATATGAAGCCACCGGGTTACTTAGTATCTCACGGCTCGACAACACCCAGCCCCACAGCGCCAGCATTAACACCACCGGCAGCAGGATTACCACTGCCAACCCCAGCACTATGCGCCTAGCGGAGCGCCTCATACAAGATCAATAATACCCTTATTCGACTAGTGAATCTACGAAAAACACGCGCCACCACCGCTGCGCCGTCGATACTTCCTCTTCCGCAATCTGGCTTTCAGGTTCTCGGGGTTCATCAGCTCCCTTCTCTTCAGTGATAAGCACCACTGTCTCCCCGGCCGCCCGGTAGTTTAACTTTTCGCGCGCCATGCGCTCTTGGAAATCATCCGTGTCAAAGTATTGGTTTAAGTTTTCCATCTCCACGATCGTTTTCTCAAGATCATGCACTTCCTGTTGCAATTTTGCCACCTCGCGCTGCACTTGCAAGCGTCGATTCATTTCTTGGGCCAGCGACACTAAAATAAACACTATCACGATCCCCGCTATTGAGATGATAAATTTTGGCGATAGAATGCGCACAGTTTAATCTCGGGCGTCGCTGCTCAAATCGCGCAGCGTAATGATTTCTTGTTTGTCAGCGCGTTTAACCGTTAGCGTGAGCGGTAGATCATGCGACAGAGCTGCCAGTACGCTTCTTCCCCACTCCAGCGGTGTGTCATCAATACGCACAATAATATCGCCGCGTTTCAAATTAGCTGCTGCCGCCACCGCGTCAGGCATCACCGCCCGCACCTCGGCTCTAAACTGTCGCCCCGCCGTATCACCCGTCGCGATCAACACATAGTGCAGTTCGATACCCAGTTCCTCAAATCTGTTTTTCTCTCTTTGGCCGCCTATGACCCGATCCAAACTCTCTTTCAGTTGATTCACTGGCAGAGCTAATCCAGCTAGGGGGTTAATCAATATTCCTGCCACCTGTCCTTCCTCGTCTATTAGAGGGCTGCCGGCCAGCTCCGTCTCGGCCAGTTGTGCCCCCTTAAAGACCTGCTGGATGCCGGCTGGCATAAGCTCCGGCGGCAGAATAGTTTCGCTGACGCGATAAAATTCTGCTCGGGGCAAAAGGGTTGGCCAGCTTCTGCTCACCGCCATCAACTCGTAGGCCACCAACACTGACTCCGCTCGCATATCAATAGGGATCAACACTGCCTCGCGCGCTCTCAAGTACGTAAGTCCGAATAATTCATCGCTGCCTATTCGCTCCAGCGCCGCCATCTTACCCTGATAGTCATAGGCTATAAGCTGATCGGTCGGCAGCTCTCTCGCCGTCACTATTATACCGTCATTGGTCACCACAAATCCCGTAGCCAGCGCCGCCCCGCCCGGCGCGTCTTCTCGACCAATCATAACTACGGAGCGCTCCGACATCTCAAGTATTTTGGTCGCAGCTATATTGGGCGAAATGGTAACTTCCTGGACGGTTGAAACGAGGCGACCGCCTTCCTCGGTTACTGGTATTGTTCTTGGCCACCACAGTTGAGCTGTGAGAGCCCCTCCCACCATACCCAAAACAACCACAGTTATAGTGCCGGCCAACATCCAAGCCAACGACACTCGCACCACCCGGGCCGCTGCTTTTTTAGGCTTCAAGTCCATCGTGCGCTTACTAAAAGAAGTAATAAAGCTGCCCCCCCCACACCAATGTATTCAATAATATCGCGGCGTAACAGCTTCCTGGTATAGCTTAAGCTAATCAAGTTGAAAATAACATAGTACATAATAGTCAACACACCCGCTTGCACCAGGTAATGTGATGGCAGGAATTGCAGCACCCAGGTCACTTCCGCCAACACAAAAGCCATCGTCAAAGTCGGCAAGACAAGTTCAGCCACCGATGATGTGACTCGCCGCAGTGCTTGCAAGCTCATGAGGGCCGAGACTCCCAGAATTAAGACCAGCACCAACAAGATGGGAGTATACAAATGAAAACGCAGCCCCAGGATAAAAGCTATATTCAAGAAGAAAATAACCAGTGACAGCGTCCAGTTCCAAAGAGGATACGCCTCACGGGCGCCGTGTCTCAACAAGAAGAACAGAATAAAACCCGCCGTCATGATATATAAATGAAGCACGGGCGTGGTCGGTAATAAAAAGCCAAAGCCGACTAACCCCGTCGTCGCCAGAATCGGCAATATACAGTGAATAAATCGAAAGGTTCGTTTTTCCTCGAAGCTAAGCAGGATTACCCCCGTCACGACTACCGCCACCACGATAATCGCTATCGCCATAACCCATCGTTGCAAGGTATAAATAAGCTCTAAACCAACGACAAACAATATTGACAGCAAGACGTAGTGGGAAGCCGGAAATAGTTGCCAGACGGTATTGATAATGCTAACAATCCGCTGGAAAAAAAGCTGCCCTACCCTCGTCAAGTTCTTAATACGATTTAACATGATGTTGCACCATACAACAAAAAACATTCCCGCACCAGTGCTCGCACCATCCCCCTACAATAAGCTATTTGCGAGCCAGGCAGTATCCCACCGATAGCGCTGCCGAGCACCCCTGGCCGGCGGCTACTACAATTTGCGCATCTCGGACATCCGTCACGTCCCCGGCCGCAAAGAAACCATCCAATCTTGTCTGGCCGTAGCGGTCAGCCGGTATCGCGCCGTATTTATCGAGCTTAATTAAATCCTTAACCGGATCAGTATTAGGAATGGCCCCGATACTAACAAAGATACCGCTCACTTCCAGAGTTTTTTCCTCTCCCGTTTCCCCGTCTTCGTAACTAAGACTCGAGACCACACCATCTCCGGCAATTTTTGTTGCTCTGGCATTGTAGATGATTTTCACTTTCGTCTCGTTTTTAAAATTATCGACCAGAATTGGGTCGGCCGTTAATCTATCATTGATGTGTAGTAAATAAATTTTTCTCGCTATCTTCAACAACATAATAACCGCCTCCGCGCCAGTATTGCCGCCCCCAATCACCGCTACCGTCTTATAAGAAAATAGCGGTGCGTCACAGGTAGCGCAGTAACTCACACCTTTGGCCCTAAATTCCTGTTCCCCCGGCACATTTAACTCCCGCGGGTGACGCCCCGCCGCATAAATAACCGTCTGGGCGCGATAAGCGGCTCCGTCATCACAAGTTAAAGTGAATAAGTTGTCGTCATCTTTTACTATACCGCTGACTATTTTTTGGCCCACAATATCAACTAAGTCCCGGTGAGACTTTAGATGTTTCTCCAACTTACCGGCCAGCTCTATCCCGGTGGTTACCCCGTCACCCGGCCAGTTTTCAATTTCACCGGAATTTACCACCTCGCCGCCTGGTATTTGGCCGATAAGCACCGTCTTAAGATGGCGGCGGGCCGCGTAAATACCCGCTGTAATGCCAGCCGGACCGTAGCCAACGATGGCTACATCAAACAACTTCGTTTTTTCAGCCATCGATATTCAGTGCCGTAGCCAAGCGTTGTTTATCAAAGCCCACCACGAGCTCTTCGTTGTCCCCTTCTTTTATTACCGTTACCGGCACGCCCATCTGTCCCGATTTTTCAATCATCTCACGAGCCTTGTCTCGGTTGACACCCACATCTATTTCAGTATATTCGACACTGTTCTCATCAAAAAAATCCTTTACCGCTTTACAAAAACCACATATTTTGGTCGTATAGATAGTAACAGATTTTGCCATAAACTTTTATCCACTATAACAGAAGTTTGACAAACCTGCCAGGGTAGCTAAAAATACATTATTCCGCTTACTATGGTTGCCTCCATGTCGCATAATAAAACTGTTGCCATCGTCGGTCTCGGCTACGTTGGCCTGCCCCTAGCCGTACTGGCGCAGGAAAAAGGCTGGCGAGTTCTGGGTATAGATATCGACGCCCACAAAGTGGATCAGATAAATAAACAGTGCTCGCCTCTAGCCGATGAGGCTCTGGCCCAGCAACTTAAAAACTATCCTATTGAAGCCACCACCAACCCGGCCGCCGTTGCCCAAGCTGACATCATTGTCGTCGCCGTGCCCACTCCCGTAACTAGAAACAACCAGCCGGACCTTAGTCCTTTAACTTCCGCTCTCGGTAACATGTTACCTTATCTCACTGACGGCCAGACAATTGTCATTGAATCCACTGTAAACCCCGGAGTCATGGACGAAGTGGTCACTCCGCTCGTTAAGAGGAGAGGCGCCCTAACCGTGCACCTAGTTCATTGCCCGGAGCGGGTTAATCCCGGCGACCCCCACTGGACAGTCCGCAACATCCCCCGGGTGCTGGGCGGATATACCAAAGAGGGCGTAAGCCACGCTCGAGAGTTTTACCAGAGCGTCATCGAAGCCCCCCTTAAAGTAATGGGCTCGCCCACTGAAGCCGAGGCCGTCAAGATTCTCGAGAACACTTTTCGCGATGTCAACATCGCCTTCATAAATGAAATGGCCAAATCATTCGCGGCTCTTAATATCAATATAATCAACGTCATCAAAGGTGCTGCCACCAAACCCTTTGCCTTTTTGCCCCATTATCCGGGCAACGGCGTCGGCGGCCACTGCATCAGCGTTGACCCTTACTACATGATTGAGCGCGCGCGGCAGGCAGGTTTTGATCACGAATTCTTAAAACTGGCCCGCCGCATCAACGACAGCATGCCAGCCTATACCGTCGAGTTACTCATGACCGGATTGAAACAAATAGGCCGCTCTCTTAGTGATACTCCCCTGGCCCTGCTCGGTCTAGCTTACAAGAAAAACGTGGCCGACACCCGCAACAGCCCTGCTCTTAAAATACTTAGCCTGCTTGAATCACGCGGTGCCACCGTGCACGTCTTCGACCCCTACGTTCCCGGTAAATCGACCGTCTCCTCACTCGCCGCCGCTCTCGCCCCCAGCCAAGCCGTCATACTGGCCTGCGATCACGCCAAACTTGTAGACGCTCTTACTCCCCTCACTCTCAAACAACAAAAAATCCGTCTGGTTATCGACGGGAAAAATACTCTTTCTGCTGACCTAATAGCCAAGCAAGGTATCAGTTATTACGGGATTGGTCGGACTCGGATTCCGCTCGCAGTTCCGACTCCGCAGGCTCCTCCCTCGCCGCTTCCGTCGTAGGCGGCTGCTCGGTCAGCATATCTTTCGCCGCCGCCGCAATGTCTTTAGCTGCTTCCTTAATCTCTTGAGCGGCGCTTTGCGGCTCGCTCGGCTGTTCCACCTCCTGTTGCCAAGCCTGTTTTTGCTTCCGGTAGTTACGGTATCCGCCCCAAATAACCCCCGCCAAGAACACCGGGAACCAGATAGTCGTTATATATTGCGAAAGCAGGAACATAATTAATAACACAAAACCCGCCACCAGTCCAAACATCAACCCCCAGTACATAATGGGATAAATATTAGGCTTAAAATCTGCCATAACACCGCTATTATACCATGCCAATACTAAAACTCCAGCAGCTTCTTTGTGTCGTTCAAGCTATCTCGTTCACTCGGGCTGCCTAGTACCACTGCTATGCGGCTGCCTAATGTTCCCTTCCCTTGCACCACTAAACAGAAATCCGATTCATATAAATACCCCGTCTTGCTACCCGTCAGTGACAAACCATCTTCCGTAATCATTTTATTGCTGTTTTTTATTGTGTGTTCCCGGCCCGTACCGCCAGTAATGAAAGTGTATTCCGCCTTACTAGTAATTTCAGCGATGACCGGATAGTCGCGCCAAGCCACCTCCGCTAGGCGTGCTACTTCGTAAGCTGTCGAAACGTTACCAGGGTCCAGCCCTGTTACGTCAACAAATTCAGTTTGTTCCAGGCCTAGTTCAATTACTTTTCGATTCATAGCTCGCACAAACTCTTCCTCGGGCACCCCCAGCGTTCGCACCATGGCCAGCGTGGCGTTGTTGGCAGAACTCATCAAGGAAGCATGTATAAGATCCCGCGTAGTTACAAACTCACCCGGAGCCAGCACTAGCCGCCCCCCGATCGCATATTCATCTGGTTCAATAGTAGCTTCCCTATCCCACTCCAAGCCAAAGTCCAGTGCCACCATAGCCGTCATCAGTTTAGTAATACTGGCTATAGGATGGCGCTCAAAACCATTTTGTTCAAAGCGTATCACCTGGGCCCTAGTATCCCACAACAGAGCGCTACTGGCATTCACTGCCCGCCTATTCTTATTCGATTGGACATCAGGTAACCCAATCTGTAATACTCCTTCTACCATAGCCGCCTCCTCCGCCTCCGGTATCCGCACCAGCCACCAAGCAACCGCGCTAACCGCTACTGACAACACTAAACACAAACCCGCCAAGCAAATAGTACTCTTGTGCATAATCTATTCTAAGCTATCTTCATCTAATGTATATGGCCTACGCTCAAAGCACACAAGACTTGTCTATCGTCGCCCGGGCTATCAAGCAAGGACGGGTGGTGGCCTTTCCTACCGGCACCGCCTATGGGTTAGCCGTAGACGCGCTCCAGGGTCACAGCCTGCAGCGATTGCGCAACCTAAAGCAACGCCCACCGGGAAAACCTTTTTCCGTATTTATGGAAGAAGCCCTCTGGGAAAATTTTTTACAACTCACAGGGCAGGAAAAAACACTTTTACACCAGCTGTCAGGCCAGCCAATCACATTACTTGTTAAACCAAAACCACCTCTAGCTCACCTCACCCAAGACGGTCTCGTTGGTCTGCGTGTTATTGATCATCCCTTGATGCAAAAATTAGCCGCGGCCGTCCCTCTCCCCTTGACCGCTACCAGCGCTAACGTCTCCGGCCAAAACCCCTGTTTTACTCCCGCCTGCATCCAGCAGCAATTCCCCGGAAAAATAGATGCCACAACTTATGATCT
>CAYSWF010000019.1:11368-11995 GCA_964434765.1 uncultured Candidatus Saccharibacteria bacterium | reverse complement strand
ATGGCAAGTTCGTCGATCAGAGGATATTTGTTCAGCACCCTAGCCGCCGCGTCCAACCCTTCCCCCCATCCCTGCTGACTGACCGGCCTAATATCCGGCAAATACGGATTATTATAAGCAATGGCATACGGCGACCACAAAAAAACCTGGGCCAATAACAGAAAAACTACCAATATTGAAAACGAAGCTGGCAGGATTTTACTAAAGGTGGAACCCGCTGCCCTACGCTTCAATACATCCAGAGTTATACCCATCCCCCAGCCCGCTAGCACCGGCAGCATCACCAAGGCCGGTAATGCATAGCGGTCAGCCTTTTTCGCCGCCAGTGTCATCAGCACCAAAAAACCAACAGCATGGACAAAAAACCACGCCACCTGCGGCACCTCCCGCCATCTCACCCAAAACCTCACTCCGGCCACCAGCATGCCGGCCACCACCAACAGCACAAACGGCGTCGAGCGCCCTAGCACCGTGCGCCCATAAAAACTAGCTGGCTCTATCGGATCTTCCGAGGCCGAAAGCGCCACATGTTCCTGCGTCATCACCGCCGGCACATCGCGGTTAAACGACCGCATAAAATCTTGTGACACCCAAAGTACCGGCCAGGCAACATACAACGTCAGCGCC
>CAYSWF010000019.1:7590-11358 GCA_964434765.1 uncultured Candidatus Saccharibacteria bacterium | reverse complement strand
GGCTGCTGGAAAACTAACACTAATCCAAAAAACGGCCACAACCACAAGCTGGGCAGGAACTTGGTCGCCATGGCCAGCCCGGCCAAAATTCCGGACAGCACCAGAAACCATAGTCTGCCACCCCGCCGCCAAACAAAGAAGGCCAAGACGCTGCCCAACATAAAAAGCGCCAACAAGGCATCTAAGTGGGCAATTTGACTCATGCCCGTCAAATACGGATCCGCCGCCAGCACCAAGCCGGCTAACCCCGCTTCCCAACTCGCCAAAATCCGCGCCAACAACCACACCGCCAAGCCGACCAAAACGGACGTCACTAGCGCCACTGGCAACGTGGCCGCCAACCTAAAATGCCGCAAATTTGACGTATCAATGTCAAACCCTAACCTAACCTCCTGGAAAGCCACTCCTGCTCCAGTCAGCCACATCGTCGTCGCCCCCGGATGCGTGGTTAAAAATGTCCCGCTCGCATCTCCCTGCCTGAACAACTCATGCCAAAATGTTCCGCTACGCAACATCCACTGCTCCTCATCTACCGTCATAAACTCACCCAGGCCAGGCAGACGCACCACTAAAGCCAGCATCGCCACCAAAACCGCCATGACAATTGGCTGACGCAAAAGCTTTAAGACATAAGCCATAATCTATATATAATAGCGCACTAAATAAAAAACCCTCTTTCAGTGTATTAACACTTTTAGAGGGGTACTATTGGAACAACCAGCCGACACTAGCACAAAAGCTATCTACTCCCTTTGCGGACTTCAATAATGGGGCGAACGATCATATCCAAAAATCTTCGTCTCCAAAACGGTGATGTGCACAAAACACCCACTACCAGAGTCAAATCAGCCTCTTCGTAACCACCGGCACGCAAGACCTGGAGCAAGGACGTCTTAGTGACAGCACCTGGCTCAACTAGCCTTGGCTGCTCATCCTCCTCCTTCCGCCCCAGAAATTCCAACACCACCTCTCGAACCTCCTCCAGTTTCAAGCCCAGACGCGTCAACACTTGCGCCGCTATTCCCTCTCCTTCCCGCAACAACCCCAGTAATAAATGCTCCGTGCCCACGTAGTTGTGAGCCAGATTCTTGGCCTCTTCTATCGAGTGTTCTATAACCTTCTTTGCCCGCGGCGTCTGCGGCAGCCTTGCCGCCCAAATCGCATCCAGCCCCCTCGGCGCCAACTTCTCCACCTCCGATCTGATCCGAAGCAGATTGCCAACGAACCTTCTTAGCACATTTGCCGCCACTCCACCGCCCTCCTCGATCAGCCCCAACAAAATGTGCTCGGTGCCAATATAACCATGGTTTAACTGCTGCGACTCCTGGTTAGCCATCTGCATCACCCGCCGCGCCCTATCCGTAAATCGCTCGTACATGACTTCGCTCCTGTTTGTGAAAAGAACTTGAATCAAACCGAATAACCAAAACCCGCCAGCCACACACTATACCCCACCCTTCACCAAAAACACAACCTATCAACATGTCGACATGTCGATAGAAGAACAGGGCCAACCAGAAACTGAAAAATAATCACTTTACCCGCCGATAAAATGTCAGCGTGTTGCTGCCATTACTTATTCCCTTAACAGCCATAAAATCTCTCTCCACTCCCATCTCTATCTCCGCATACTCCATAAAAAACGAGAAGCCAGTCTGCTGATCCATAAGAAACCACTGGGATTCTTTAAATGCCTGTACCATTTCCTCCGCCGATGGCAAAAACGTGTTCAGCCGCTCCGGATCTTTGCGCGTAAACTCATACGCGTACCAGCGCGGATGCGCAATATCAAGCGCCGTGTGATGTCCTGAAAGATATGGCACAATAGCCGCTCCCGTAAAAATAGGCTTATCCAACGCAATATTACCCCGCGCCCACGCCGCCGCTTCTTCAATAGCCGCCAGCTGAAACGTCCCCGTATGCTCGTGCACAAACGTCACGTACCCCGACACAAACAGCGCCCACAATAAAACAGGCACCACCAGCCAGCGCACCTTTCTCTGCCTAAGTGCCGGCGCCGCCAAGCCAGCCAAAAGCACCAACGACGGCAAAAATTCCCCAATGTAATTAGCGTGGAATTTTATCCAATTGGTGTAAAAAACTACCAAACCCACCAGCCATAGTACCGGCACCAACACCGCCGCTTCTTGCCCCCGCTTACCCGACACTCCACCCCGGTACAGCACTGCTACCAGCACCAGCACCCCTGCCATCACATACCACAACTGCCGCATGCCAAACACCATCACCCTGCCGCCTTCATATTCAGAAAAGAACCCCCACGCCCACCAAAAAACAACTAGCGGGATAAGCCAGCCTATTTTAGAAACAAAAGGCGATCCCAGTACTCTCCGAGCGAGGCTGAGGCGGCGAGCGGGCACGGTTCCCCGCCGTAGGCGGGGAGAGCGAGCCGCCGACGCCCCGAAGCCAGCCTCGCTGGGGCTGGCGAGGAAAGCGAGGAGACGTGCTGGGAACGCCTCTTCATGCAACAACCTCTCTAAAACCGCTCCTAACCCCATCATTGCCAATAATATTAACGGCAGCGACTCCCGGAAAAACGGTGTCATGCCTCGTATCGAATAAGCCCGCACCTGCTCCATCTCCGCCGGGTCTACTGCCGTTATTCCATCCTCCGCCGAATTAGCCCCCAACGCCTCCCAAAAACCTTCTCCGCCATACACCATCACCGATCCGGCCAAAAATAAGCCGACAACAAGAAGAAAACCAAAGCCCACTGTTAGTAAATCCTGCGTTCGCCGTCGCCAACTCCTGCTTTCAATAAAGATCAACATCAACGGCACTAGCCCCAGCGCTAAAATGCTCTTGCGCGACACTACGCCCAACCCCAACAACACACCAGACGCAAAAAGCCACAACTGCTGACGCTGCAGACTCCCTCGCAGCGCCGCCAGCAACACAGCCAGCCCGGACACGCCAAAAAATATCGCCAACGACTGCGTGTGAACATATATGTTGTACACAGTCGTCACGCCCAACAACGCCCAAGCGCCAGCCGCTATCAAGCCAGCTCTTTTACCACCCATATCCCGCCCCAATATGTATAAGGGAAACAGGGTAGCAGCTCCAATTATCACTGACGAGAGACGCCCCGCCAAAATCGTCTGTCCGGCTAAAATCTGCCACAACGCCACCCAGACTACTACCAGCGGCGCTTTCACGTAGCCGTCACCACCTGCTAATTTTCCTTCCAGCAACGTCCGCGCGTCATACAGGTAATTACCCTCGTCGTTTGTCAGAGGTAATTCCACCGCATACATCACCCGCACCGCCACGGCCAGGACAAACAACGCCAACAATACAGAGCGTGGTTTTTTCGCCTTTGACTGCAGTGACAACAACATAGCCACGAGCAGCGCTGCCGGCACCCCCACCTTCGCCCAAACGATATATTTTCCCCGCTGCTCATCCCACGTTTTTACAAACGCACTTCCAGTGGCAACTGCCTTATTAACCGCCGCCACCCTAAGCGGCACAGTGTAGTACATCTCAAACGCCATATCCATCGTTTGTTTACCGGAACGCGCCAGCACCGCCGCATCAATATTCCCCGGCCCAGCCTCACGTATCAAATAGGCCGAGCCTTGAGGGTAAGGATCACGCCCGTCAATATCCACTGTCACGGCGCCGCCGGGCGCACTCTCCGGCGACACCGAGCGTGCGCAGCGGCCATCGCAGCATGCCGCATCGGCCGGCCTGCCCTCTCGCAGTGCCGACAAGAACGCGCTCGCGCGCTCTGCCCGGTCGCCT
>CAYSWF010000019.1:1526-7580 GCA_964434765.1 uncultured Candidatus Saccharibacteria bacterium | reverse complement strand
CGAAAAAGAAAAACGTCTGTCCGGAAGAGACGCCTATTGGTTCAAACTCAAAACGGTAAAACTGATTGTCGCCCAGCCCGCTGACATCCGCCCGCGCTACCCGCATGTCCTCCCTGTCAGCCACGGACCGGCGTAAATGAAGCTCCACTTCCCCAGCCTTGACCCGTCCGGAATAAGTAGCCAGCATCACCGCCACTCCGGACAAGTCGTCCCGACCAGCCACAAAAGTCTGGCCTACCAACGAGCCAGGCAAAAGCTCCCCCGTATTAGCCGTATACTCCCCCTGCCGCTCACCCGTTTCCCGCACCGGCACCAGCTCCCCCAATAAAATTACTAGGCTGAAAAAAATGACTGCCGCGGCCACCTTTGCGTTTGTTTTCATAATTTTACCAGTTACCGAAAATAATACTGTTGATTCTCTTTGTAGTACGCCACCATACGACGAATGCCTTCCTTAAGCGGAATAGACGGCTCCCAACCTGTCAGCCTATGAATTTTGGCTGTGTCGGCGATGTAATTACCCGTCTCATTCTTCTCGTAATTCTCCGGCCAGGGCACATATTCTTTTCGGCCGCTTCCCACCTCGGCCAGCACCGCCTCCACCATGTCCACAAACCTCACCCTTTCATGAGTACCAATGTTGTACACCTCGCCCGTCTCTCCCTTTTCCGCCAGCCGCAGAAAAGCGTCCACAATATCATCTATGTATAAATAATCCCGTTCCTGGCTCCCGTCGCCGTAGATAGTCAAGACCTTACCCTCCATCGCTTGGCGCACAAACCACCCGACTATCGAATATTTACTATGTTTCATCTGCTGCCGCGGCCCGTAAGGGTTGGGAATGCGCACCGACACCGTATGAATACTATGCGTATCGGCAAAGTAACGATAATATTTCTCGCCCAACAGCTTATGAATTCCATAAATTGACAGGGGATCAGTCGGGTGATTTTCCTTAACCGGCACCGTTAGAATCTTGCCATACACCAGGCGGGAAGAAGAAAACAAAACCTTAGCTTCTGGTGCCCGCTTCCGCACCGCTTCCAGCACCGTCAAGTGCCCCGCCCCGTTTATATCCAAATCTAAAAACGGCTCTTCTTTCGAATCAATATAACTAACCTGGGCCGCCAAATTAAACACAACGCCCTTACCTTTAACCAACTTAGCCACCAGCTCTTTATCTCTGATATCGCCTTCCACGAATTCAACTTCCTCCCGTATCCCTGCTAAATTAAACAAATTACCTCCGTACAACGGCAGCATAGCATCCAGCACCGTCACCCTAGCCCCCGTTTTCACCAAGGCATGCGCTATATTGCTACCAATAAACCCCGCTCCACCGGTTATTAGAACTTTTGAATTTTGGATTTTTTTTGTCATTTGGATTTTGTCATTTGGATTTCACCGCCTGCTGCTCATACAACCGATTATACTCTCTCATTATGTTCTCCCAATCGTACTTTAAGGCCTTCTCTCTTCCCGCCTGGCCCATTTGCCGCCGCAAGCTGGCATCATCAATCAATCGCGTCAACTGCTGCGCTAAAGTCTCAACATCATCGCCCTTAATTAAATATCCATTCACGCCTTCCTCCACTAATTCATTATTACCCCCCACATCCGAGGCCACCACTGGCAACCCGCAGCCCATCGCCTCGAGAATAACCGATGGCATGCCTTCCGACAACGACGTCAACACAAAAATATCAGCGTACTGGTACGCCTTCTCCAGCCGGTCATACGGCACCGTGCCCACATAGTGTATCAACTCGGACACGCCCAATTCCTCCGCCACAACGTCCAACTGCCAACGCGATGTACCCGTGCCCACCACCTCAACCTCAAACAGGCTTGCCGTTCGCTCGCGCACCTTCGGCAATGCCATAACCACCCTCTGAAACCCCTTGCGCGGAATAAGCCGCCCAATGAAGAGAATTTTTACTTTCGAATTTAGCGGCCGGCTAGCCGGCTTAAAACGTTTCGTCTCCACACCATTAGGAATTACAAAAAATTCCGAGCCGGGATCAACCTGACGACCCAATCGCGCCAGCTCCGCCGAGCACACCGTGCGAAACCGCGCCCGCCGCCAAATGGCCTTTAGCAACGGGGTCAGAAAAGGGTACACGTTTTTGTAGCGCGACGGGTTGGCCCCCGGAATATCCGACCCCCCGAAATACACAGCGTAGGGAATGCCACGCACCATATTTACAATCCACGCCACCCAACCGGCCGGCACCGCAAAATACGCCTGAATGAAATCAACTTTATGGCGCCCCGCGTAAAAGAGTGCATAGATTAAAGCCGAGACGCCAAAAATTACCAGCTCCCACGTCGCACAAAAATCCTTGTAACGTCTAATTGCCGGTATCCGAATTACCGTGGCGCCCTCCACCACCTCGCGGCGCGGCAATCCCCGGTAACGCGAGGTAATCAGGGTAACGTCGTGACCAGCCCCCGTCAAATACCGCAGCGCGTATTTAGTCACCGTCGAGCCGCCTCCACCAATCGGAGGAAACTCATTATTAATTAACAGCAGGTTCATCAAAGCCTGAAGTTCTTTTAATTGAATATGCTTTTTTCTGCGCGTAGTAAGTATGCGCCACCACGTCGGCCAGCACCCCGGTCAGTAAAAACTGAAAGCCAAGCAACACCATCATCACTGCCAACAGCGGTGTGGAACGATTGGCCAGCCCGATAACGCGAAACAGCCACAACGTACCCAGTGTCCCCCCCAGCACAAATCCCAACACAATGAACGTCGCCCCAATAGCGCCAAAAAAGTGCATGGGCCGCGCCGAATACTGAATCCAAAACTTAACGATAACTAAATCCAAAAAGCCCTTTAATTTCTTTTTCACGGAATACTTAGTTCTCCCATGCTCCCTCGCGTGATGCCGCACTACCGCCTCCCCCACCCGAAAGCCTTTCCACGACAATAATGCCGTTATGTAGCGATGCATTTCCCCATACAGCTCCAAATCCTCCAGCGCTTCTTTCCTATAGATCTTAAGGCTGCAGCCGTGGTCATGAATTTTTTCCCCCGTCATCCAGCGATGCACAGCATTGCCAATTTTACTGCCCAACTTAAGCACACCGTTATCCTTGCGATATTTGCGCCAGCCTGATATGACGTCCCACCCTTCTGTCCGCATCTTGTCTAACATAGCCGGAATATCCCGCGGATCATTCTGCATGTCAGCGTCCATCACTATCACATAATCCCCCCGGGCGTAATCAAACCCGGCCGACCAGGCTGCCGTCTGCCCGAATCGTCGCCGAAACTGAACCAGTTTCACCCGCGCATCATGTTCCCGCAGCCTTTGCATCTCCTGGTATGTGCCGTCACTGCTACCATCGTCAACTAAAATTAACTCCCACTCGCCTAAACCCTCCAAAACGCCCCTAACAGCCTCATACAGCGGCCTGATAGTGGGAGCCTCGTTATGAGCCGGCACTACGATTGAATAGTCCATGTTATGCATTATGAGCGACTATCGTTAATTAATGAAGAAATATCCATACCATAAAAAAAGCGCCCGCGCAACATGATGTATTATGAACATCAATATTGAGGCGCTCAAAGCTCGCACCGAAGACTATGGCCAGCCATCAGTTTTCTTTACTACTACTACTCAAGATCTTCATCGCTCTCTCCATCCCCTCAATCTTGCCCTCCAGTTCTGCCTCTCGTACCCTGTACTCGTTTTTCTCCCACTTCAAGCTATCCTCTACTGCAGAGAGTTGTCCTTCCAGTCTTGCTGCCTGATCCTTGAAGATATTCTTTTGCCTCTCCGCTTCCTCAAGCTGGTGATCGAGGGAAATGATACGCTGTTCCAGCCTCACCAAATCGCTCCCCACATCCTTTTTGGCTGCCGTCTTCCGCTTGACCGCCTTCTTCATAGCCATCACCATTCTCCTTGTTGACAAAGAACCTCAAAAAACAGGCCTAGCTACTTTACCAGACCATCCCGCGACCTTATCACTATCGGTTTAACTAGTCAACTTTCCTTAGCCACTTCCAGTAAGTAATTCCCGTAACCGCTTTTGGTTAGCTCCTTGGCTAATTCTTTCAGCTGCTTCTTGTTTATATATCCCATCCGATACGCCACTTCTTCAATACACCCAATCTTTAACCCTTGCCGCTCCTCGATAGTTTGCACAAAATTACCCGCTTGCAATAGTGAATCGTGTGTCCCCGAATCCAACCACGCCGTCCCCCTGCTTAAAATAAAGACTCTTAGTTTGCCTTTTGCTAAATACTCTTTGTTTACGTCCGTTATTTCTAACTCCCCTCGGTCAGAAGGTTTCAAATTTTTCGCGATATCTGCTACCTCCTGGTCATAAAAATACAAGCCGGGCACGGCGTACGAAGACTTGGGGCTCTGGGGCTTTTCCTCTATAGAAACCGCTTTGCCGCCATCGTCAAATTCCACCACTCCATACCGCTCCGGGTCGGACACATGATACGCAAATACCACGCCTCCTCCCGTCTCTTCCACATATTTTCTCGCACAGAGCAGCCCCTCTCTTAAATCACTACCATAAAAAATATTGTCCCCTAAAATTAACGCCACACTGTCTCTGCCGACAAAATCCTTTCCCAGAATAAATGCCTGGGCTAATCCTCCCGGCTGCGGCTGTTCTATATATTCAAAAGTCATTCCCAGATCTTTCCCCTCCCCCAACAGTTCTCTGTACTGTGGCAAATCACGCGGCGTAGAAATTATCAATACCTCTCTGATACCCGCCATCATTAAGACAGATAGCGGATAATACACCATCGGCTTGTCATACACCGGCATCAGCTGCTTGCTGATCGGAATAGTCAACGGGTGCAATCTCGTCCCCGCCCCCCCGGCCAAAATAATGCCCTTCATATTTCTCCTAAGTGTAAATGATTTAATAAATAATTTTGTACGTAGTCCTTAACCGCTTCCTCCAAGGATATCATCTTCTGCGAAAAACCAGCCACCCGCAACTTAGTTATATCAGCCTGCGTATAATTCTGATACTGCTCCGCCAACTCTGACGGTATGTCAACGTAGCGGACGTTTGCGCGGAGCGAAGCCGCCGGGTCCTTGCCTAAGGCCTCCAACATAGCCGCGGCCACGTCATTCCACGTCCTGGCCTCCCCAGTCCCAATGTTAAACACACCCGCTTCATCGGGTCTGTCAAGAAAATGCAACGTGGCCGCCACCGCGTCCTTAACATATAAAAAATCGCGCTTTTGCTCTCCGTCTGCATACCGCGGGTCATTCGACTTAAATAACTCTATGACGCCTTCGCGCTCTAATTGCTCAAACTTTTTCACCACCACGCTGCGCATATGCCCCTTGTGATACTCATTGGGACCGAACACGTTAAAATAACGCAAGCCGACTACTTCCTGCAGATACCCGCCATCCCGGGCCCAGATGTCCACCATAAGCTTCGACTGGCCGTACAAGTTTAAAGGCTTAAGGTCATCAAACAACTCGTGGTCGTCGCCGTAGCCGCCCCCGCCATCTCCGTAAGTTGCCCCGCTTGAGGCATATACGCATCTCACTCCCTTATCCGCGCACCAACGAATAATTTCTTGAGAAAACGCTACATTCACATTCTCGAGCTTTCCCCAACTCTGTTCGGTGGTCGAGGAAATCGCCCCCATGTGCAATACCGCGCTCACCCCTTTATTATCCAGCCCGCCGGCCAGCAGTTCCTCCCGAAATTCTTTACCGTCCATCCGCTCTTCATACTTAAGAGCGGCTAAATTATGCTCTTTTTCTTTATGGTCAACAGAATCAACAACCAAGATATCCTCTTCGCCTCGCTTATTTAGTCCCCATATTAGGCCGCTGCCGATAAACCCCGCCCCGCCGGTCACGATAATCATATTCGCTCTTAAGTCAACCCTTTTATCTTGCCAATAATATCCGACGTCGCCAGGCCCGGCCGGCGCTTCACCATATAACCTTCAGCGGCAACGGACCGCATCACCGGCCACTCCATCCACTCTTCCGGCTTCCCATACTCTTCCCCATTAACATGGATGTTTGGTTTTATTATTTCTAAAAGCTC